>NZ_JAFIRA010000024.1 GCF_022848905.1 Thermostichus vulcanus str. 'Rupite' | reverse complement strand
AGGTAGGGTCGGCTCAGGGGATGGGGTAGTTGGCAATCCCCTGAACTCCATGAATACCTTGCAGTCTAAGGTTGCAAGGGGCTAGAAGGGAGAATCCCCCGGTTTCTAACCGGGGGAGTGTCAAGGCACTCCACTCCAGCCGTTTGCTGGATCAGATCATCCAGGCTGTAGAAGCCCTTGGCTTTGCTGCGAGACATCAACCGACCTGCACCATGGGAACAGGAACAGTAGCTTTCTGGATTCCCTCTTGCTTGCGGGAACCGCTTGGCCCAAGCCCTCCAAGCTGCATTCCTTGGAGGAGAGTGTCACAATCATAAGAAGTCTTGCGGTTGCTGACCCCCATGGATTTGTCCCCCTCTGCATCGGGATCCCCAATTGAACCGGAGCTGTTTTACGTGCTGGGATCCGATGGATGTCTGGGACAACTGGGCGCTGCATGGCAGTCTTGCTTGGGATATGAGCTGTCTGAATTGAGGGGCCGGCCCTGTCTTCATTTTCTGCATCCCGACGACCAACTGAACTGGCAATCTTGGCTAGAGAAAAACCGCCAGGGAGAAACGCTGCTCTCCCTAACCCTTCGCTTTCGGCACCGACAGGGATCCTATCAACCGCTCGACTGGAAGGGATCTTGGGATCCCCAAGCAGAAGTCTGGATCGGCTCTGCCCGCCCCATTTCCACCTCCCCTTCTCCTGGTGACATCGGGATCCCGCCGGAACCAGCCTCCTCCACTCAGCAGCGGTATCTGGCCACCCTAGTGGAGGTGCAACAGCGACTACTCCATCTCAAAAGCACCAGCCGCCAGCAGATCTACAACATGGTGCTCGAACCCTTGGCCACAGCCTGTGGAGCCAGCCGTGTTTACGTCTTTGAAAATCACCGGGATCCGGAGAATCCCGATAAGTTGCGGGTTAGCCAAAAAGCCGAATGGTGCCAAGCGGGGATCCCACCCCAAATCGACAATCCCCTGCTGCAAAACCTGCCCTACGATGCTTTTGCACCCCATTGGCTACCCAGGCTGGCCGCTGGCGAGCCGATCTCTGGATTGGTCAGTGAACTGGGAGAAGCAGAACGCCACCACCTCGAACCGCAAGGGATCCTCTCCATCTTGCTTTTGCCCTTGTTTGTAGAAGACCAATTTTTTGGCCTGATTGGCTTTGATCATTGTGAACAGCCCTATCGGTGGTCAGAGGCTGAGATTCATCTGTTGCGAGCCGCCGCCACCTCTTTAACCTTGACGCTAGAACGGCAGCAGGCAGAGTCTCGACTTTCCCACAGTCAGCGGCAATGGGAGGCAGAACGACAGGAAACCACCACTGCTTTGCAAGAAAGTCAGAACCTGTTTCGGGTCATGTTTCGGCAGGCGGCCATTGGTATTGGAGTTGCCGATACTCAAGGTCGTCTGATTGCTCATAACGAAGCGTATGTCTCCATGTTGGGCTATACCTCGGAGGAGCTGAATCAACTCACCTTCATGGACTTCACCCATCTGGACGATCTCGAAAAAGATATCACCCTCAATCAAGAGTTGTTGGAGGGCAAACGGGATTCCTTTCGCATTGAAAAACGCTATGTCCGCAAAGGCGGGGATCCCCTCTGGGTGGATATCACGGTGTCTTTGGTGCGAGATGCAACCGGCAAGCCTCAGTTCACCTTCTCAATGGTGCAAGACATTCATGAGCGCAAACGGGCGGAACAAGAGCTGCAACTGCTGCAAAGCCTGACCCAAGCGATCAGCGAGGCGGTTGATTTTCCCTCTGCTCTACAGGTGATGTTGCGCCAGGTGTGCGTACTGACGGGTTGGGATTTGGGGGAGGCTTGGATCCCGCAGGGAGAGTACTTGGTGCGGGGGGCCGCTTGGTACAACCGAGTCGAAACCTTGCTGTTGTTTCATCGGGGCAGTGCCGCCTATCGTTTCCGCTTGGGAGAAGGACTACCCGGCCAAATGTGGTTGGATCGTCGCTCGGTTTGGCATGAAGATGTCACCCAGCTCTCTGGTACACAATTTCGACGTGGGCAACTGGCACAGCAGGCGGGGCTGAGGGCCTGTTTTGGCGTACCGATTCTGGCGGACGAAGCAGTGGTGGCGGTGTTGGTGTTTTATTTGGTGCGGGCCCGACCCCAAGAGCAACGCCTGGTCAATTTGGTCAAGGCTGCCGCCGCTCAGCTGGGATCCATCATGCAGCGCAAACAGGCAGAAGAAGCCCTGCGGCAAGCGGAAGAAAACTATCGCAGCATCTACGAAAACGCCCTGGAAGGGATCTTTCAAACCACCCCTGCCGGCAACTACCTCAGTGCCAACCCAGCTCTGGCCCGCATCTACGGCTACGACAGCCCGGAAGAATTAATCCGGGAGCTCACCGACATTGAACATCGCTTGTATGTGGATCCCCAGCGGCGGCAAACCTTTGTGCAGCAGCTAGAAACGGTCGGCAGCATCGGTCGCTTCGAATCCCAGGTTTACCGCAAAGATGGCAGCATCATCTGGATCTCCGAGAATGCCCGCGCCGTCCGGGATCCCCAGGGGCAGATTCTTTACTATGAAGGCTTTGTCGAAGACATCACCGAGCGCAAGAAAGTCGAACAAGCCCTGCGAGAAAGTGAAATTCGCTATCGGTCGTTGTTTGAAAATACCCCCATCGGCGTCTACCGTACCACCCCGGAGGGCCAAACCATCCTGGCCAACCCTGCCATCATTCGCATGATGAACTGCAGCTCCTACGAGGAGATGATGGCCTGGAACCTAGAGGAAGAAAGTCACTATCCAGCCGACTTTTCCCGAGCCGACTTCAAGCGCCAATTGGAAAGTGCTGGGGAGATTCGCGGTTTGGAAATCGAATATTTTCGCCGCGATGGCAGCCGCATTACCGTGCGAGAAAATGCCCGTGTGGTTCGAGATGAAGCCGGGCAAGTTCTCTATTATGAAGGCACATTTGAAGACATCACCGAACGCAAAAAGGCCGAACAGGAATTGCAACGATCCCTTTCGCTGCTGCAAGCCACTCTGGATTCCACCGCCGATGGTATCCTCGCCTTCGATTTGAAAGGACAGGTGCTCAGCTACAATCAGCGCTTTTTAGATCTCTGGGGCCTGACTTATGCCGAACTGATGCGACTCTCCCCCAGTCAACGCCTGCGCCGTATGGCCCGTCGCGCCCGTCAGCCGTTGCGGTTTTTGCGCCGTATCCGCTCCCATCTGCGCCTGCAACAGGAGGGATATGACCTGGTGGAGCTTAAAGATGGGCGGGTGTTTGAGTGTTATAGCAAGCCGCGCCAGTTGGGGGAAACGGCTGCCAACCCTACCCAGATTTCCGGGTGTGTGTGGAGCCACCGCGACATCACCGAACGGAAGAAAGTCGAACGGTTGAAAAACGAATTTGTCTCGACCGTCAGCCATGAATTGCGCACCCCCCTCACCTCGATTCGCGGTGCCTTGGGGTTGATCAGCGGTGGAGTCAGTGGGCAGCTCCCCCCCCAAGTTCAGTCTTTGGTGGACATTGCTTACAAAAACAGCGAACGGCTGGTGATGCTGATCAACGACATTCTCGATATCGAGAAGATCGAGTCCGGCAAAATGCATTTCGATATTCACCCCGTCGATCTGATGGCTCTGTTGCAGCAGGCGATTGAGGCCAACCGTGCCTATGCCGCCCAATTTGCAGTGGACTTGCGGCTAGAACCGGAAGTGCTCTCTACCACCGGGATCCCGCTGACGGCGATACAGGTGAATGTGGATCCAAATCGGTTGATGCAGGTGATGAACAATTTGCTCTCCAATGCGGCCAAGTTTTCTCCGCCCGGTCAAACCGTGCGGGTTTGGGCCGAACACGTTCAGGAAGGGATCCGGGTTTATGTGCGGGATCGGGGGCCAGGGATCCCGGAGGAGTTTCGCTCTCGGATCTTCCAAAAGTTTGCCCAGGCCGATTCTTCTGATACGCGACAGAAAGGGGGCACGGGCTTGGGCTTGAGCATCAGCAAAGCAATCGTGGAGCGGTTTGGTGGCACGATTGGTTTCCAGTCCAATCCAATTCAAGAGACAGGAGAACCCGGTCAGCAGGGCACCACTTTCTACTTCACCCTGCCCCAGTGGCAACCGTTTCTTGCCCCTGTAACCGAAGAACCTGCTGATGGGGCCGCCATTTTGATTTGCGAAGATGACCCGGATATTGCCATGTTGTTGGAGTTGATTTTGCAGCAGGGGGGGTTCCAAACCGATATTGCGCCTACTGCTGCCGCGGCCAAATCTCGCTTGCAAGAGCGACACTATGCCGCCATGACCTTGGATCTTTCCCTGCCGGATCAAGATGGCCTGTCTCTGGTGGAAGATCTGCGGCAAATGCAGGGGTTGGGCAACCTACCGATTGTGGTGGTGTCGGCGACAGCAGAGCAACGGCGGCAGGCGGAGTGGCTCAGATGCTCCTCCGAGGTCAACAAGGACTCCGCCCCGCTGGCGGATTCGCCCTGTAACAAGTTGCCGCCGGCCCGAAAGGCTGCCCACAGAGCCACGTCTGAGGCTCTTTCGGTGATGGCAGAGTACCCCGCCAAGCTGATCGCCTGGTTAAACAAACCAATTGACCAAGAGCAGCTGGTGGCGGCGGTACAGCAGGCAGCAGGCCAACATGAACGACCACGTCCCCAAATTTTGCATGTGGAGGATGATCCCGATATCTTGCAAGTGGTCGCGCAAATTTTGCAGAATACTGCTGAATTGGCTCATGCCCATTCCCTAGAGGAAGCTCGCCAGCTTTTGCAGACCCGACAGTTTCAATTGGTGATTTTGGATTTGTACTTGCCGGATGGCTCAGGGTTGGAACTGTTGCCGTTGTTGCGCTCGGTCAGCACGACTCCTGTCGTGGTCTTTTCTGCTCAAGATATTGGCCCCGACAACCTGGAGGACGGGATCCAGGCTACGCTGGTGAAAGCCCGTACCTCCAATCAAGAGTTCCTCAGTACCATCCGAGCTTTAGTGGGCAGAGAGACATCACGGCGCCCTACATACCCAATCGGGCACTCCCCCAACGGTGGAGGCTGATTCCGGTGGTACCCCCTGCTTCTGAACCGACCTCTTCCCTCTCTGGGGGACTGGCGGATCCGGATCCCGAACCGACCCCGCTAGAAGCGCAAATCCAAGCGTTTCGCCAACGCTACTGGGGACAGGTGGCTCAGCTCAGTGGGGCAGAGTTGGTAGCAGCCCTAGAGGAACTTTCGTCTTTGTGGACAGCCTTTCCAGGGATCCCTGGTGATTCTGGGGTGTGGCAGGATGCACAAGGCGTCCTGGAGTGGCTGGAACAGCGCATCGCTCTGCAAAATCCACTGCTGTTTTTCCCGTTAGAATTGCAGGCTTTGCCCACCGACCGATTGGCCGCGTATCGCTCCGAGCCAGCAGGGTTGCCGTTTCGCGTGTTTCTAGCCCGGCTGCTCTGGGAACGGGGCCACCAACACCCTGAGCCTTTGGAGCGCCTACTGCACCAACAACACCTGACGGGACGTTTTGCTTGGCGGCAGTTGTGGCAAACCATCCTCCATGTGCCGGAACGCCATAGCCTCAAGGCCGATGCGGAGCATAGCTATACCCTTGCGGAATTGCAGCGCCTGCAAACCCATCCCAGTGCCGAGATCCGATTGGCGGCCTACCAACGCTTGCACCAGCATTTGGAAGCCCATGCTGAGCTCTGTGGTTTTATTCTCAGCACCCTGGTTCGAGATCACCTCTGGGAAGCCCAATGGCGAAGTTATGATTCTCCCGTTGAGCTGTATCTGGCTCGTCACTGCCTTGCCCAGACGGTCTTCGACCACTTGATAGAAGGGATCCGCGATCGGGTGGATCTGTTCCAGCGCTACTATCGCCTGAAAAGCCGGGAGATGGGTCGTTCCATCCGCATTTGCGATCTACAAGCCCCTTGGGAAGTCTCTGGAGATATGGCCGACCTAACCTTGAGGGCAACGGAAGCCTCTGCTCTGGTGTTGGCCGCTTTGCAAGAGTTTTGCCCCGAGTGTGCCACTCAATCCAAGCCTTGGCTTTCTGGAGAAGCTGCTGCGGATGAGCCTGCGATACCGGCAGAACCAGAATCTGTAGCCCCCCAAGTTCTGATCCAGCCCTTGTTAGAAAGCATTGCCAAGGTGAGTCAGGAGTTACGGGCTGCGGATCCCGTGGTTTGGCCGGAACTGGAGGATATTCAGGCTGAGGCTACGCCAGCCCTTTTGAGTCAAGTTCACCGTGAGTTTTTACAGTTGCTGGTGCTGGATTATCTGCTGCACTCGGGCCGGGGTGGGTGGGCGGGATCCCGTGAGGAGCTGCAGCGGGGGAATGGGGTAAAATCCGCTTTGGCTCGTGCGCTATTGATCCATAGCTTGGAAGCTCAGTTACAGGCGGTGTTTTGTCAGAGCCTGATCACCCAACTGGAGTTGCTCCTCTATCGACAGGGGATCCCGGAATTGGAGAATGGCGAAACCTATTCAGACTGGGTGAATGAGGAGTGGCTGAAGCTCTACCAGGAGCTGTGTGGGGATGCCGTGGAGTTGTTGCCAGAACATCAGTTTGACTGGGTCGGGATCCGGGAGTTGTTTCAACGCCCCTTTAGCACCTATCAAGCCAGCCTCTCCAGCTTGATGGCTTTGGCGTGGTACCGACGCTATCATCTTTCTCCGCGCGAGTTCTTACCTCGTTACTTGAGTTGGTTGGCCAGTCCACCAGGATCCCTGACCTTGGAAGAAACGGCCCTGATGCTGCAGGTGGATATCGCGGACCCCGACCTATTTTTGCAGGCACTGGAGGAGATGGAAAGCTGGATCGAAACCTTGGAAGAGCTGCTGGAAGATGGGCCAGCCTATGGCGCTCCGCGCCAGCACGGTCGTTGAGTGTAGGGACAGCCTAGAGGGAGCAGGATGGGGCAGAGGAATCGGCTCACAGCCCAGAACAAGGCACGTCCATTTCTCAAATGGGCTGGGGGCAAAGGACAGTTGCTGAGCCAGTACGAGCCTTTTTTCCCACAAGAATGGGGCACCTACCACGAGCCCTTTTTGGGGGGTGGAGCCGTGTTTTTTCATCTTGCCCAGCGGCAAAAAAACCAGGGATCAACAGGATCTGCAACGGATCCTGGCTCCCCACCAGCGTTTCGGGCTGCTCTGTCCGATATCAACCCCGAGCTGGTGAATGTCTATCGCTGCGTGCGGGATCAGGTGGAGGACTTGATTGCTCAACTGACCCTCCACCAGGCCCAACATAGTGCTGATTACTACTACACTCTACGGGCGGCCCATTCTCAGGATCCCTTATGGCGGGCGGCGCGCCTGTTGTATCTGAACAAAACCTGCTTCAACGGGCTTTACCGGGAAAACTCCCGTGGGCATTTCAATGTGCCCCTAGGGCGATACCGCAACCCTCGCATTTGTGATGCCGATAATTTACGCGCAGCTTCTCAGGTACTACAGGGGATTGAGCTGTCGGTGCAACCGTTTTGGCAGATTCTGGAACGGGTCAAGCCTGGGGATTTCGTCTATCTGGATCCGCCTTATCATCCCCTTTCCAGCAGCAGCCGTTTCACTGCCTACAGCCGCTTTCCCTTTGGCGAGGCGGAGCAAAGGTATCTGCGAGAAGTATTTGGAGCGTTGGTCCAACAACAGGTGCAGGTGATGCTCTCCAATTCCGATTGTCCCTTTGTGCGGGAGCTGTACCGGGGTTTTCCCATCTATACCATCTCTGCCAGCCGTGCCATCAATTCCCAAGGCCACAAACGTGGACGCATTCCAGAGGTGCTGGTCTTGGGCAGTCCAAGATGCTCCCTGTCGTCTGGTTCCCAGCAGAGGGTTGCGGGCTTAACATGCAGCAGGGGTTAGCCGGGATCCCGGTTTCGCCAAAAAGCGTTTAGGGTAAATAAGGGATCCCCAAGGGATCCTTACCCGATCACAGGACTACAGCGCATGGATCCACGCGAGATTGAAAAGTTGATCGAGGCAGCTCTCCCGGGTGCCAAGGTGCATGTGGAAGATACCGTCGGCGATGGCAACCATTTTCAGGCGGTCGTGGTGGCAGAACAGTTCCAGGGACTGACCATGATCAAGCAACACCGTTTGGTCAATGACGCTCTAAAAGCCCATCTCCAGGATGGCCGTCTGCACGCGCTGGCTCTGCGCACCTTCACTCCAGCCCAGTGGGAGCAACTTCACGAACTGGATTCTGGTCCGCAAGTGGGCTCCGCCAGTTAATTCGATACAATGGCACTGACTTCGATCTCCACCCAAAATTCTGGGCTGGCCAAGGCGCTCACCTGCACCATCGTTGAGGCGGGGCGAATTTCCCCGAACACTTCCCCATGAGCGCGTCCCACCCCTTCGAAATAAGCCATATTCGTTACATAAATGCGGGTACGCACCACATCCGTTAGCTCAGCCCCCACCTGTTTAAGGGCACGCTCGATCTTGCTCAAAATAAAGCGGGTTTGCCCATAAGGATCCCCGCATCCCACCACTTGTCCCTGTTCATCTGCGGCCACAGTGCCTGCCACTTCCACTATGGATCCCACCCGGATCGCCCGCGAATAGCCGACATATTTCTCCCAAGGGGTACCGGTAGAGACGAGGGTGCGGTCGGTCATGGGATCCCATCCAGAACAAAACACAAGGATTTACCCCTCTCAAAACCCTGCGGCCAACCCTTGTTTGCCGGGTCTTGGCCACAGTGATTCGGGTCGAAGTCCTCCAGAAGCCATTTTCGCGCCGATTCAGCCTTGGGGTGATGGAGATCTGGGGATCCCGACCAGGATTTTTGTTTATCTCCAACGCCCCAACACTCTGGTGCTGTTTGAGGAATCCGGGAAGATGCCCCAAAATGGGAGAGGTTATCCCAGTTGTTGAATTTTTATTGCGCACCCCACCATGAGCGAAACGACCCCTCAAGATTTATCCTTGCCGGAAGTGCCGGCTGAAATGGCCTCAGGGTCTGCTGCGGCTCCCAGTTTAGAAGATCCGGGTGCTGCTTCAGAAGAAACTGCCCCAGAGCCTAAACCTAACAAGTCTGACAAGGGATCCAAACGCGCCCGTCAACTGTTGGGCATGAAAGGGGCGGAGGTGGAATCGCGCTCCATCTGGCAACTGCACCTACAACTGATGAAACCCGTCACCTGGATCCCGTTGGTGTGGGGGTTGATCCCAGGGGCGGCCTCTTCCGGCCATTTCACCTGGACTTGGGAGAATGTTGGTTTGATTCTGGTGGGCATGATTCTGGCTGGCCCCCTGATGGCAGGTTATACCCAAACGGTCAATGAGTACTATGACCGCGAAATCGATGCCATTAACGAGCCCTACCGACCGATCCCCTCTGGGGCGATCTCCTTGGGACGGGTGATTGCGCAGATCTGGGTGCTGCTGATCTTGGGGGTAGGGTTGGCCTATGGGTTGGATTGGTATACGGGCCATGAATTCCCGGTGATCACCTGTATTGCCTTGGGGGGAGCCCTGGTGGCCTATATTTATTCAGCTCCGCCCCTGAAGCTGAAGCGCAATGGCTGGCTGGGGAACTATGCTTTGGGCGCCAGCTATATCGCCCTACCTTGGTGGACAGGCCATGCCTTGTTTGGCCAGTTGAACTGGACGGTGTGTATCCTCACCTTGATCTACAGCTTGGCCGGACTGGGTATTGCCGTGGTCAATGATTTCAAGAGCATCGAAGGGGATAAACAATTTGGTTTGGCCTCTTTGCCGGTGATGTTTGGGGCGATGGGAGCTGCCTGGATCTCGGTGCTGATGATTGATTTATTCCAGCTCAGCATGGCCTCTTTCTTGGTGGGGGCGGGTATGCAACTGTATGCGGCGATTTTGGTGCTGCTGATCATTCCCCAGATCACCTTTCAAGATATGTATTTCCTACGGGATCCCCTCAAAAACGACGTGAAATATCAGGCCAGTGCTCAGCCCTTTCTGGTGTTGGGGATGTTGGTGGTGGGGTTGGCTTTGGGACGCTCAGGTCTTTGGTAGTCTGGCAGGCTGAAGTGCCCATTTTGGCAACAGCAGTGACGGCTTCCGCCCTGGTTTCTGCCGCTGGCTCAGGTCAAGATCAGAATCAAATAGATAGATCAAAGAGCAAATCAGGGGATCCCTGCTGATCGCTTGATTCCTTTGATGATATGGCTGCTCTGGGCAGAAGGAGATCTCTCATGAACACCCCCTCCCTGATGAAAATGGGTTGTGCTGCCGTCGCATTGTTGATGGGCCTTGTGACTATGCCTACGGCAGAAGCGCAACGGATCATCATCGACGGGCGCGGCATTCAAGTGGAACCCAGTACGGGCGGCTCGGTCATTCTCAATCCCACCCATCCAGGCTCGGGCTTTTCTTCGGGGGCTCGCTTCCGCATTGACGAGTCGGGCAATATTGTTTCTGCGCCTGGCTACCGTTGTAGTGCCGCTACGGCTGCCACCGATGCGCCGATCATCTGCCGCTCCCAGTTCAACCGCAACGATGTGGTGGTCTATCGGCGGGATCGCCAGTCCAATACCTTTTATGTGAATACTGACAATACGGTGATTCAACCCTCTGGCAGCGGTATTCGGATTGTGCCCAACTCTGGAACAGTGACCCCCTCCGGCAGTGGCATTCGCATCATTCGAGATTGACGAGTGGATTTTAACCAGGGATCCTGATCTCTGCTCCATCTATCCCAATTGCGTGCGCAGAAGATGTTCGGCATCAGCTGGTTTCAGGGGTTTGGCGAAGAAATAACCTTGACCATACTCGCAGTTCAACAGCTTAATCAGGTGCAGTTGCTGTAGGGTTTCGATCCCCTCGGCAATCACATCCATACCAAGACTGTGGGCGAAGGTGATGATCATGCGGATCGTCTCGGCATTCTCGCCATTGGGTCCTATGCGGGAGATGAAAGAGCGGTCAATTTTTAGGGTGTCGATGGGGTAATCGTGCAGGCGGCTGAGGGAAGAGTAGCCGGTACCAAAGTCGTCGATGCTGATTAACACCCCCAGTTTGCGCAGTTGTACCAGTTGTTCGACGGCTTCTCCATCCGACTCGGTGATCAAGCTCTCAGTGATTTCTAGTTTTAGGTAGCTGGGATCCAAATCGGTGTTGGACAGGAGCCGCGCGATAAACTCTACCAAACCGGGCTGAGAAAATTGTTTGCCGGAGAGGTTGACACTCAGGGTCACGGCGGCCTTTTTGCCCATCTGCGCCAACCAGCGCACATTTTGCCAGTAGGCTTCCTGAAGAATCCAGCGATCCAGTTGCACAATCAGGCCCGTTTCCTCAGCAATGGGAATGAACTCAGCAGGAGAAACCAGTCCCCGTTCGGGGTGTTCCCAACGCAGTAGGGCTTCGAACCCGACCACACGGCCTGTGCTCAGTTGCACAATCGGCTGATAGTACACCCGGAATTGCTCCTGCCGGAGGGCCTGACGAATTTCCGTTTCCATTTGCAGCCGTTGCAGAGCCCGTTGCCGCATCACCTCATCGTAAACAGCGTACTGGGCCTTACCGCGAGACTTTGCCCAAGACAGCGCCGTGTCAGCATTGCGGATCAGTTCTTCAGGAGAGGTGGCTTGCCCACTATGGCCCCACTCATGGAACTCTTGGCTGATGGCGATGCCAATGCTGGTGCTCAGATGGACGGGTACCGGCTGCCCCTTGACGTCGAAGGGGTTGGCAAAGGCGGCCAACACCCGTTGCGCCACATGCAAGGCATCTTCAACCCCTTGCACATATTCCAGCAAAATGGTGAATTCATCGCCCCCAAAGCGGGCTAGGGTTTCACTGCTATCCAGGCAGCCAGACAGACGTTGGCTGATCTCCACCAGCAGGTGATCCCCAACACTGTGCCCAAGGCTATCGTTGATCACCTTAAACCCATCCAAATCCAGGAAGAGCACCGCCAACAGAGCCTGTTGCTCCTCCATGCGCTGTATGGCCTGCTTGAGCTTGGCAATAAAGGAGGGTTGGTTGGGCAATTGTGTGAGGGGATCCAGGGAAGCAGCCCTGCGCAACTGGGCTTCCAGGCGTTTGCGTTCGCTGATCTCCTGCACAATCAAACACAGCAAAGAGCGCTTGCTCAAGACCAAAGTGCTGGTGCTCACGGAGACATCCACCGTAGTGCCATCCTGCCGCCAATACTGCTGCTCAGTTACCCCTTCGGGCGTTTGCAGCAGATGCCCCTGAATTTCAGTATGACGGGCATCATCCAGAGATTCTAGATTGGTCACCACCAGATCCTTCAAGGTTAGGCTGGCAGCTTCTGCCAAAGAATAGCCCAGCAGGCTTTCAAAAGCTGGGTTCACTTCCAAAATGTGCTGGGTTGCCGGATCCACCAACATGACCGTGGGCAAGGCTTTGGCCAAAATACTCCGATAGCGCTCCTCTTGTTTGCTGATTCGCTGCAAATCTGCCTGACTCAGCCACCCACCCGCCACCAACAGCACCCCCACCCCTCCCCAAGCCCAGGGCAGATAAGGAAGAGGCTGTGGAGAGTTGAGTTGCACCACCCATTCATGGATTGGGGCGGGATCCACCTGATCTTCTGCAGTAGGATCCCTCTGCAACAGGACAAAGCTGGCTAGGGTTTGCGCATCCAACCGTTCAACGGCAATCGGGATCCCGGCAACACTCTCGATGTCCTGTGTAGGGCTCAGTTGGCGTAGGCGGGCTATCCTATCTGGGTGCTGGGGATCCAAATCTCTGAGGGGGTAAATCTGCACGGCGGTGGTCAGGTCTGCGGGTTCTGGCTCGGTTGACAAGGGATCCCGCAAGGCCAGGAGATGGTCAATGATTCTTGTGGGCAAATCCCGGCTGGATGGGGAGGGCTGTGCTGCCTCAGGACGGGGAGAGAGTCGGGGGGCAGGTTCCGGTAAGGAGTCCACCGCTACCTGCCAAAGGATCTGTTGCAAAGCCTGCCGAGCCTGCGCTGTTTCCAACTGGTCAAGGTAGCGCTGGCTCAAGACGGCAAGGATCCCATAGCCCAACAGCCCCAAACCCCACCCCACCCATACTCCCCTGAACCCTGCCAGGGATCCTGCTTTCATGGCTTGGGCTAACTTCACAGAACCCGTGGTGGCACGGAGCACGCTCAACCTCACTATTATCTTCTGATGTGTATCTGATGTGACGGTCAACGAACTGGCCCATGTTAAACAGACTACATGAAGTCCGTAATGCCATCGTAGTGGAACCGCCTGTGGAAACCGTAGCCTTTTTTGCTGAAAATCGGTACTTTACGGGGATTATTCGGGGTTAAGGTGAGATTCTTGCCGTTTTTCTTCCAATTGCGCCAAGATCTGCTGATGGCGCTGCCGAGTAATGGGATAGAACCACACCAGCAGGATCCCGCCGACCAAAGACACGGCTGGCAAGGGGCCAATGGCAAAGCGAATCGCCAACAGGGCTGACTCCGGTTGAATCGGGGGAGCCTCTCCAGCTACAGATGAGATAAATCCGGCTAGATCCAAGGCTTGCCCAATGAGAAATAGCCCCAAGGCCAGACCCACCTTTTGCAACAGCACCATGAAGGCATAAAAGATTCCCTCCCGCCGTTCTCCGGTTTCCAACTCATCCAGATCGATCACATCCGGGAGCATCGACCAAGGCCCCAAATAAACCGTAGCCGATACCCCTACCCCGGCAATGAGGGCTAACCCAATCATGATCCCCTGTTGTCCAGGCTGCAAGAAAAACAAACCCGCTTGTGAGATCAACCAAAACCCCGCCCCAATCAGATACATGGTGCGTTTGCCCAAATGAGCGCTCAGTTGCGTCCACATAAACAGGGTCAACACCGCGATCCCTTGTACCGCTAGGACTGTCAATGAAATCCAAACCTCCGGTAAGCCCATCCAAAACACGATGAAGTAGGGAATGATGGTGGCGATGAACTGAAAGGTAAGCCAAGAACAGAGATAAATCCCAATCACAAATAGATAGGGACGATTGCGAAAAGCCACCCGCACTTGTTGCGCCAAGGGCAAGGGATCCCGTTCCGATTGATATCGTTCCTGTACCCCCCAGAAGCAGAACAGTAATGGTAGGGAGGAGATCAGTGCAAAGCAGGCTCCTGCCAACAAGTAGCCCGCGCTGCGATCCGGTAGCAGGTTATAAAGTAAAGGAAAGAGTACCACCGCCACAATGCTGCCGCCAACGGAGAAAGCAAAACGGAATTGATTGAGCTGTGTGCGCTCGTCATAGTCTTGGGTCAGCTCCGGGGTGAGGGAGGCGTAGGGGATATTGGCGGCAGAGTAAAAGGTGTTGAACAGCAACGACACCAGCAGATAGTAGGCAAACAGGGGACCAATCTGGCCCGGAAACGGGATCCACCACTGGGCTAAGAAGGTAAGACCAAACGGGATCGCCGCAAACAGCAACCACGGTCGTCGGCGTCCCCAACGGGTGCGGGTACGGTCGCTGAGAATACCGATCACCGGGTCGTTAATGGCATCCCAAAAGCGGGTGATGGCGTAGATGCTGCCGGCTAAGCCTGCCGCCATGCCAACGGTATTGGTGAGAAAAGGCAACAGGAAAAAGATCAAAATATTGGCGGTCATGCCTGTGCCCAGATCCCCCACTCCATAGGCGAGCTTTGTCCACAGGCTGAGTCGTTGTTTGGTCATCTGTTTTCTCTCCGAGAGACCCCACACAGGACGACCTGCGGTCTACAGCACAGCGGTGTAGGGAGGGATAGAGGGCTTGGCGATGGGGTATGCGCTATGCTGACGGCAGGCTTGCACCAACAATACCCCTTGAGCCAAGCAGTCTGGATGAGCTACTTTAGCTGCATGAGCCAGACTATACCTATATATCTTTATCTTTTATCTTTATCTTTGGTAGCCCCTGTAGAGTCACAGCCAGAAATTGACCGCACTTTGCAGGCGTTTGCCGAGACTTGCAACCAGATTCTTGAAGTGGCACGCCGTGAACAAGTGTGGAATGTCACTAAATTGCATCACACCTTACCCTATCACGCTGTTCGTGCTTCTACAGGCTTGAAAGCCAATCACGTCTGCCAAGCCTTGCGGCGGGTGCTCGGGAACGCGGAAGCGGTTAAGCAGATTCACAAATTCAGACCAACCAGCTTGAGGTTGGATGCGCGTACCTTCAGCTATCGCCAGTCCAAACGTGCTCCGCACGATTGCTCAGGAGGCTTTCGGGTCGGGAAAGGCGCTATGGGGCGTCCGGAGGATGAACAAACCGGGCTGAACCACCCTCTCAGCAAGACACTGGTTTGTGATGCTGCACCAGAAGTTCTGACGGGCATCCGCCACTCCCTCAACAAAAAACGTCGCAGCAAACCTGAACGCCGCCGCACCAACCGTTGGGCTTTTTACCAGTTGAGGCGGTTTGTGCAGGTGTGGCGGCGGTGTTTGTGCCCCCTCAATTTACAAGTCAGATCTGCAACCGCTGCCTGCATATCCATCCTGAACCCGACCAGTCCTACCGAAGCGGCAAACGTTTTCGGTGTGAACATTGTCAGTGGGAAGGGGATGCAGACCATAATGCCGCTCTTGTGATTGCTGCGCTTGGGGCAACTGTAAACTTGCCCGAAATTCCGAAACTTAGCTGTTCTGTGACGGTTGGGAATTGAGATAAAGCTCTCCGCTCAGCGTAGCGGCGGAGAGGAGTTTACTGGTAGACCTTCTGCAACACCGTTTCCACCTGTACCACGTGGCGATTGAGGCCCAGTTTTTCTGCCGGGATCCCTAGGGCTAAGCCCACCAGCTGTGGCAGGTGCAGAATCGGGATCCCCAGCTTGCGCCCGATCACGGCTTCCACCTCCGGTTGGCGAGAATCCAAATTCAGGTGACACAGGGGACAGGGGGTCACCAAACAATCCGCCCCCGCTTCTAGGGCTTCCAACAAATGCCGACCGGCCATTGTAAAAGACTGTTCTGGGGCATAGCTGGAGATCGGCCAACCACAACATTGTGTTCGCCCCCGGTACCAAACGGGGGTTGCCCCCAAACCCTCAAATAGGGTTTCCATGGAACGGGGATCCCGAGCTGAATCAAAGCGGGCAATATCGTGAGTCCGCAGCAGATAACAACCGTAGAAGGCCGCACAGCGCAGCCCTCGCAGAGGGCGTTTGACCTGCTGTTGCAGCCGTTCCAGACCATAATCAGAAACCAACATCCAAAGCAGATGCCGCACATCACCACTGCCCTGATAGCGGCTTTCGCAACCTCCTTTCTGGCAGAGGGTTTCAATGTGATGGAAATACTCCGGGTTGTTGGTTTTCGCCGCTTTGAGTTTCTCATTCACCCGACCCAAAACCCCCTGACAGGTGCTGCAATGGGTCAACATCGGTAACCCCAGCGCCTCCGCTAGGGCCAAATTGCGGGCATTGACCGCATCTTCCAACTGTTCTGATTCCTCCTTAAAGGTGCCGGATCCACAGCAGGAAGCCGACTCCAGTTCCACCAGCTCAATCCCCAAATGGCGGGTGATCTGCTCGGTGGAGTCGTATAGCTCACGGCAGGCTCCCTGAGCAACGCAACCGGGATAGTAGGCATAGCGCAGCAACGGCTGAGAAGAAGCAACAGCGTTCATAGGGCGTTCGTGGCAAGAGAGCCAGGAGAAAATAAGCAGTACGGGCAATTCTAGCCAGTCTTGTCCTGTTGCCGTTGCCTGCTTTCTTGTGATCTTGCGCCCCATGGATCCGACCACCCCGCTTGCCGATACGATTGCCGCCATTGCGACTGCGGTGGTTCCCGAACAGGGCAGTGTTGGGATTGTGCGCCTTTCGGGATCCCAGGCCCTCTCCATTGCCCAGACCATTTTTACCCCCGCCCGCCCGCATCGCCTCTGGAAAAGCCACCAGATGATCTACGGCTGGATCCGCGACGAAACCGGCCAAACCCTGGACGAAGCTCTGGCGGTGTGGATGCAAGCCCCCCGTTCCTATACCCGTGAGGACGTGGTGGAATTGCACTGCCATGGGGGGATTATGGTGGTTCAGGCAACGCTGCAGCAGTGTTTGCGGCGGGGAGCCCGTCTGGCCCAGCCGGGGGAATTTAGCCTGCGGGCCTTTTTGAATGGCCGAATTGATCTCACCCAAGCAGAAAGTGTGGCGGATCTGGTGGCTGCCCGATCTCCGCAGGCCGCCCAAATGGCGCTGGCGGGCCTCCAAGGGAAATTGGCGGAATCCATTCGCACCCTGCGGCACCAGTTGCTGAGTTTATTGGCGGAGATCGAGGCCCGCATCGACTTTGAAGAGGATCTGCCCCCCTTGGATCTTCCAGCTTGGCAAGCCCAGTTGCAACAATGCCAAACCCAGATCCAAACCCTCCTGGCTACGGCGGCACGGGGAGAGTTGCTGCGCACCGGCCTAAAGGTTGCCATTGTCGGGCGCCCCAATGTGGGCAAATCCAGCCTGCTCAATGCCTGGTCGGGCCAGGATCGGGCCATTGTTACCGACCTACCAGGTACCACCCGCGATGTGGTGGAGTCCAATTTGGTGGTGCGGGGGATCCCAGTCCAACTGCTGGATACAGCTGGCATCCGCAACACCGAAGATCCGGTGGAACGCTTAGGGGTAGAACGCTCCACGCGCCTAGCCCAAACAGCCGATGTACTGGTGCTGGTGATCGATGCTCAGGCAGGCTGGACAAAAGCCGATGCCGCCATTTACGAGTCCATCCGCCACCGTCCCCTAATTCTGGTAGTCAACAAAACCGATTTGGCCCCCCTGCAAGGGATCCAGATCCCCCCGCAGATTCAATATCGGATCCCAGCAGTGGCCGCCCAAGGAGAAGGGATCCCGGCCCTAGAAGCGGCTGTGGAGCAGATCGCCTGCCAAGGCCGTCCCCAACCTAACTTGGCCGTGAGTCTGAACCAACGCCAAGCTGCGGCTCTGATCCAAGCGCAAGCTAGCCTGGAACGGGTGCAAGAATCCCTTCAAGAGCAGCTCCCTTTCGACTTTTGGACGATCGACCTGCGGGCCGCTCTCCATGCCCTTGGACAAATTACCGGTGAAGAAGTCTCAGAGTCAGTCCTGGATCAGATTTTCAGCCGCTTCTGCATCGGCAAGTAGTCACTCAAGCCCTAACTCATACCCGTTCCGAGTTTGTGTTAATATGTCTTTAGTTGACAACCGTAGGGATCCCTCCCATGGGGGCGTTCCTCAGGCCGTTGTCTAATGTTCGATAATGGAAACCGATACCCAGGAGCTTGGTTATGTTAACCACCGAGAAGACCCGTCTGTACTCCACTCGCATTGATCTGCCCCAAGACGCTCGTGTCGAGCTGGTGGGGCTGCTCAACCAGGCGCTGGCGGACACACTGGATCTGAAAACCCAGGTGAAGCAAGCCCACTGGAACGTCAAAGGGATGCATTTCATTGCTCTGCACGAGATGTTCGATACCTTTGCGGGCACCCTGGAAACCTACGTGGATATGCTAGCAGAACGGGTAACCGCCCTTGGGGGGGTTGCGCGGGGCACGGCTCGCATCGTTGCCCAAACCTCCGCCTTACCAGAATATGACCTGGCCGCTGAAGCAGGACGGGATCACCTGCAAGCCTTGGCCGACCGCTACGGTCAGTACGCGGCAGCCACCCGCAGCAACATCGAGCGCTCCACAGAGCTAGGGGATGCGGATACTGCTGATCTGTTCACGGAAATCTCCCGCCAGATTGACAAAGATCTCTGGTTCATCGAGGCTCACCTACAGGCGTAATTCTGGGTAGGCACCATGGGCATCAATGCTCCGCTCCTTTACCTTTCTGCATTGGCTGGCATTCTCGGGGTAGCAGGCTTCTTCGTCCTGCGGGAAGTGTTGCGGGTACGGGCCCAAGAAAAAGTGCTCAACCAACTGCAACCTCGCCTGACCAAAGGAAAGGGATCCCCGCAGGAGCACTACGAGCTAGGCAGTGTCTATCTGCAAAAGCGCCTTTACGATCAAGCCATTGCTCAGATGAAAAAGGCCCTTGAGGTGGCGGGAGAAGACATTCCCCTCGTCTGTAATGCCCTGGGTTTTGCCTATTTCAGCCAGGAGCAATACGATCTAGCCATCCGCTACTACAAAGATGCGGTGACTGCAGATCCCGACTATGTGACTGGCTGGAATAATTTGGCCCATGCCTACGAGAAGAAAAATCTCTATGGACCCAGCCTAGAAGCCTACGAAACTGTCCTGAAATTGGACCCGAAGAATGCCGTCGCCAAACGTCGCTCGGACTCACTGCGCAAACGCCTGCAACCCAGCACCTGAGGGATTGATCCGAGTAGCCAGATTCTAGCTTCGGTAGAAATACCCTTGACCCAGGGATCCAAGGCCGTTTCTGGTTAGAATAAGTCCTCATCAAAGTCAGCACAATGGGTGCTTTTCCCCTCAAAAGAGGGCAGAAATCTTGAGCGCAAATAGAGGATCCGGCATCGTGTTGCCTGGGCTGGTATCATATGTTGAATCAAAATGAGAGGCCATTTCATGGACACGCAATCGGTGGCGCCTGTGGTTTTGGTAATCCTGGATGGCTGGGGTTACCGGGATGCCCTCGATGGCAATGCGGTGCTGAGTGCCCATACCCCTGTCATGGATAGCCTCTGGGCTGCCTATCCCCACACCCTTCTGGAAGCCTCAGGGCGAGCGGTGGGCTTGCCGGCTGGGCAAATGGGCAACTCGGAAGTTGGACATCTCACCTTGGGCGCTGGACGGGTAGTGCCTCAAGAACTGGTGCGCATTAGCGATGCAGTGGAAACGGGATCCCTGTTTCAGGAGCCGTTACTGGTGGATCTCTGCCGCACTCTCAAGGAACGGCGTGGTCGTCTGCACCTGCTGGGGTTGTGTTCCAAGGGGGGAGTCCACTCCCATATTGACCACCTCTACGGTCTGCTCAAACTGGCGGCACAAGCTCAGGTTCCCACTTATATCCACGCAATTACCGATGGCCGCGACACCTTGCCACGGGAGGGTGCAACCGTTTTAGCTGCTCTGCAAAAGGAGTTGGATCTGTTGGGCAACGGTGTGATTGCCACCCTGAGTGGGCGCTACTATGCCATGGATCGGGATCGCCGCTGGGATCGGATCCAGAAAGCCTACGAAGTGATGACCCAAGATGGCCCCGGTCAGGGACGCAGCGCCGCTGAGGTGATGGAGGAGTTCTATAGCCAAGATCTGACAGATGAGTTCATTCCCCCCACCCGCCTCGCTCCTGGTGCTATTCAAGACGGGGATGGGGTCATCTTCTTTAATTTCCGCCCCGACCGCGCCCGCCAGCTCACCCACGCCTTTGTCAGCCCGGATTTTTCTGGTTTTGAGCGCCCGCTGCTACCCAACTTGACTTTTATCACCATGACCCAGTACGAAGCGGACTTGCCGGTGGAGGTACTGTTCAAGCCCCAGAATCTGGATCATCTGCTGGGTCAAGTGGTGAGTGAGGCCAACTTAAAGCAGCTGCGCATTGCGGAAACCGAGAAGTATGCCCACGTCACTTATTTCTTCAATGGGGGTATCGAGCAGCCTTTCCCCGGCGAGGATCGCATCTTGGTACAAAGCCCAATGGTCACGACCTACGACCAAGCACCGGAAATGTCGGCCATAGAAGTCACCGAGAAAGTCGTCGAAGCTATTGCCCGCCGTGAGTACAGCCTGGTGATCCTCAACTATGCCAACCCAGATATGGTCGGTCATACCGGCAACTACGAAGCGACCGTGCGCGCTCTAGAAACAGTAGATCAGTGTATTGGCAAGCTATTGGCAGCCGTGGTGGATGTGGGCGGCACAACCTTGATCTTGGCAGATCACGGCAATGCTGAGGTGATGTGGGATGAGGATCACAACCCCTGGACAGCCCATACCACCAACCCTGTTCCCTGCATTTTGGTGGAAGGGGAAGGCCGAAAAATCCCTGGCTACGGTGGACAGGTGAAGTTGCGCTCCGACGGCACTTTGGCGGATGTGGCTCCTACCCTCCTCCAAATTCTCGGCTTACCCCAGCCTCAGGAGATGACGGGTCGTTCTCTATTGCATTCGGCAGAGTTCTCGGTGCAGCGGCGTCCGGCTCCCGTGGTTCGTTAGTTCGTTGGGTTATCCCGCTGGATTGGGATACTCCGCTACAGGGATCCCTTCCTGTTCAAGCCACGCTTTTAGCTCTGACCATTGACTGTAGGTGGCCAAGATCTGGGATTGGCTGGGATGGTAGGGGGCAGTCAACCGCTCCAGTTGTCGAAACTGAGCCGCCGGAGCAATCACCGCCTCGTCCGCATTGGCAGGGGTAGAGCGCATTAAGGAACTGCTAAAGCCTTTGTAAATTAACACCAAGTCAGCTTCTCCAGACACATCCACCTGCACCCGCAACACTTCCTGAGGGTGCGCTTGACTGTAGCGTTCTAGAGCCAATGGCCAAGGCAAAGCCGTCATGCCTCCTCTCCTCTAGGGATGGGGTTCAGAGGACCACCGGGTCGCAACCGCCAGACAAAATAAACGCTGTAGAGCAGGTAAGCCACCAAGCCAAAGGCCCCCACACGACCCAGCAGCTCCACCGGCACCTGGGGGTGAAAAATCTCTCGAAATCCCAGCGGCGGCGCAAACCAAGCCCGACAAGCCTCCGATAGGGATCCCTGAAAAGCACAGGGCACAAACGCTCCCGAAAAGAGGATCCCAATCCCCATATACCCGGTTAAACTCCAACGCCAGAGCAGAAACACTCGCGCCGCCCAAGTTCTAGACTGTTGCAGAGCCACACTCCAATCCGACCAAAACCAAACGCAGATCAAGATCAACAGACGCGCCATTGCCCCTGTCAAAAAGCTCACCGGCAGGCTAGCAATCATCAAATACACCGTCACTGCCAGCAAGCTGGAAACCCGCCAGTAGACGATCAGCAGTTGAATCAGGGGGCGCAGCCCCACCAAGAAAGCCCAAACCAAAAGGATCAAAGGCAGCAGAACCGTCCAAGCCACCGCGAGGCCATAATCCAGCCAGATTACGTCTGCTAGCCAACTTTCTGGGCTCATGTGCCTTCCCTAGGAGTTCTGTCCCTCAGTATAAAAGTGGCGGGATCACGAAATATTACAATTTCTCCGCTTAGCACAGACAAAACTTTGCACTGGGCGACCCTCAGAAAGTTTTCCAATTTCTGCCGTTGCCGATCCGCGAAAGTGGTAGATTCTTAGAGGAACATCCGGGTGTATCAGGGGGCGAGTTGCTCTTCTGGGCAGAGAACGGACGTTTCACCCGGCCTCAGCTCAGCTTAATGTCATTAAGTATTGTTACTTAATCATGTTATGTTGAGTTACGGTCGAGTCCCGAGAGGTATGACCTCATACTCATGACACGTTCTCCCAGACTCCTCTCCCATAGTTTTAGCCGTTGGAAGGCGACTCAGTGGAAGCCTACGCCACTGCCTCCCCTGCCTGAGGTGTCTGCCCGTTCTAGGGATTCTACGGAATCCGACTCAAAGGTTGCGGTTCAGGATCTGCCAGAACCGACCCCGAGCGTGCCGAAGGCGATGGATTCCGGCAAGGGGAGCTACGCACAGCTGCAATTGTGGTTGGTGGGGGTGACGTTGGCGGTCAGCCTAGCCATTGCCATCTGTGTGGCCTTTGTCTACTCCGTTGCGGTGGCTGCCAACTACCTGCTCGGTGCGCTGGTGGGTTTGGTTTACCTGCGGATGCTGAGCCGAGGGGTGGCGGAGTTAGGCAAAAGCCGCAACCGCTTGGGAGTGACTCGTCTGGCTTTGTTTGTTGGGCTGATCGTCTTAGCCACTCAGGTGGAATCTTTGCAAGTTCTGCCCATTTTTCTCGGCTTTATGACCTACAAAGTCACCCTGCTCATCCATATTGTCCAGACCTTGACACGTTCATCCTCTTCTGCGTGATATCCATGAACCTGTCCTTCTTCTCTCACCCTTTCCTGGCAGAACTGGAGGTTGGCCATCACCTCTACTGGCATCTCGGCAAATTCACCGTACACGGGCAGGTCCTGATCGCCAGTTGGATCGCCATCGCCCTCATCTTGACGGTGGTGGTGCTCGGCACTCGCCAGTTGCAACGGGAGCCCGGTGGTTTGCAAAACTTCGTCGAGTATGCCCTGGAATTTGTCCAGGGGATTGCCCGCGCCCAGATCGGGGAGAAAAACTACCGCCCCTGGGTTCCCTACGTGGGCACCTTGTTCCTGTTCATCTTTGTCTCCAACTGGATGGGTAATCTCTTCCCCTGGAAGCTGATCCCGTTGCCGGAAGGGGAATTGGCCTCCCCCACCAATGACATCAATACCACTGCCGGCTTGGCTTTGCTCACTAGTGTTATGTACTTTGTGGCGGGCATTAGCAAGCGGGGTCTGTCCTACTTCAGGAAGTACATCGAGCCCACCCCGATTCTGTTGCCCATCAACGTCCTGGAAGACTTCACCAAGCCCCTCTCCCTCAGCTTCCGACTGTTTGGCAACATTTTGGCGGAAGAACTGGTGATTGCAGTGTTGGTTTTACTGGTGCCTTTGTTTATCCCGGTGCCAGTCATGATTTTGTTCCTGTTCACGGGGGCGATTCAAGCTTTGATCTTCTCTACCCTCTCAGCTGCCTATATCGGGGAGGCCTTAGAAGGTCATGGGGGCGGGGAACACCACGACTGATCCACAATTGGGTCATCGCTAGGGATCCCTTCTCTGGTAAGGTTTGTTGGGGCTGACAGGTTTGATCTGAAGGCCACTGACAAGGAAGTGATTTGAGGCTGATGTATCGTTTCAGGCCAGATCACCTCACCGTTCGAAAAACGCTGTCTCTCATTTTGTCAATCACTAAGGAGCGTCTGAATTATGGATCCGTTAACCTCTGCTGCTTCCGTTCTGGCTGCTGCTCTGGCCATTGGTCTGGGATCCCTGGGCCCTGGGATCGGTCAGGGGAACGCCGCTGCTGCTGCCATGGAAGGGGTAGCTCGTCAGCCGGAAGCCGAAGACAAAATTCGCGGTAACTTGTTGGTCAGCCTTGCTTTCATGGAAGCCTTGACCATTTACGGCTTGGTGGTGGCTTTGGTGCTCTTGTTTGCCAACCCTTTTGCCTAAGAAGGTTCACGGGGGTAGATTGCCTAGCTCAGGCTATTGCAGGTCTATTGAGGGATCTGCCCCCTGACCTAACCTGATATCAGATCGAAGATTGTTCCTGTTGGGGCTGCAACACCGATGCTCTCTCAAACCCTGTTGGCTGCTGAAGTTGCTGAAAAAGGTGGGCTATTCGATTTCGATGCCACTCTGCCTCTGATCGCCATTCAGTTTTTGCTGTTGGTGGCAGTACTTAACGCTCTGTTTTACGAGCCAGTCACCCGCACCATGGACGGTCGTAGCGACTACATCCGTACCACCCAGGCGGAAGCGCAAGACCGCTTGGATAAGGTGGTGGCCCTGACTCGCCAATATGAGACTGAGATCAGTCAAGCCCGCCTCAAGGCCCAGCAACTGATTGCCGAAGCTGAAGCGGCGGCAGCACGGATCCGGTCTGAAAAATTGGCTGTCGTTCAGGCAGAACTTCAGGAGAAGCTAGAAGCTGCACGGGTACGAGTGGAGGAAGAGAAACAGGCAGCCCTGAGCCAACTGCAACAACAGGTGGATGCCATTGCTGCCCAGATTACCCAGAAGCTATTGGGTAGCACCCGCTGATCTGGTTTGGAAAGTGCGTTCAATGCCTTTGGAGTCGAGCATGACACCCGTGTGGAGCCTGATGCCCAGTTGGATCCTTGCTGTCGCTGAACCAGTGGCCGAGGCCATGGAACTTCTTGAAGACTCGGAAGAGGGGGATCTGTTTGCCAAGGTTCTGGATAGTAACTTGGTCAACATCGCCATTATCCTCATCCTGCTCTTCATCCTCGGTCGCAAGGTGGTGGGTGAAGCTCTGGCCAAACGGCGGGAGGCCATCTTAGAAGAATTGCAACAGGCGGAGCACCGTAAGCAGGAAGCGATTGAGAAGCTCGCGGATCAGCAGCAAAAGCTGGCCCAAGCACAGCAGGAAGCTGAGCGAATCCTTCGCCAGGCGGAAGCCAACGCCGAAGCCCGTCGTCAAGAGTTGCTAGAGCAGGCGGATCGAGAAATTGAACGGTTGCGGGCCACCGCTGAAAAAGATGTGTCTACTGAGCAGGAGCGCGTTTTACAGGAGTTGCGCCGCCAAATCGTGCGCCAGGCCCTGAGCAAGGTCGAGCAAGAGTTGCCGCAACACCTCACCGATCAAGTGCAGCAGCGCCTGATTGACCAAGGGATCCAGATGATTGCCCGCTAGAGGAGAAAGGGGAAGCTATGACCAGCAGTGCAATTGCCGAACAGGTGGTGGATCCCTACGCTGAGGCCCTCATCTCTCTGGGATCTGGCCAGGGGATATTGGACACCTTTGCTGCCGATATTCGCTTCATCGCCGCTGTCCTTCAGTCCACCCCAGAGCTGACCCAATTTCTCTCCAACCCGGTGATTAAAGTCGAAGTCAAGAAAAGCCTGTTGCAGCAGGTATTTGCAGATCAGATTCATCCGCTATTGCTGAATGCCTTGAAGTTATTGACCGACCGTCGCCGCATCATGTTTCTGGGGGCAGTCTGTCAGCGCTTCTTGGATTTGCAACGGAAGTTGCAGAACATTGCCTTGGCCCAAGTGACGACGGCTGTGCCTCTGACGGAAGCCCAGCAACAGTCCATCTGTGAGCGGGTGCAGGACTTCACCCAAGCCAGCAGTGTGGAGTTGCAAACCACTCTGGATCCAACCCTACTGGGTGGAGTGATCATCAAGGTTGGATCCCAGGTGATCGACCTGAGCTTGCGGGGCCAGTTGCGCCGTCTTACCCTACAGCTGACCTAAGTTTGCCGTTGTTTTTTGGATCCTGATCGAATCACGTTTAGAGGACTGTTATGGCTACCATTCGCCCTGACGAAATCAGCACCATCATCAAGCAGCAGATTGAGCAATACAACCAGGAGATGCAAGTCTCCAATGTCGGTACTGTCCTGCAGGTCGGTGATGGCATCGCCCGCATCTACGGCCTGGATAAGGTAATGGCGAGTGAACTGCTGGAGTTTGAGGATGGCACCACCGGCATCGCCTTGAACCTCGAAGAAGACAACATCGGCGCGGTGTTGATCGGGTCAGGGCGCAATATCCAGGAGGGATCCACCGTCAAATCCACGGGGAAAATTGCCAGCATTCCTGTCGGCGAAGCCCTCTTGGGTCGGGTGGTGGATCCCTTGTGTAACCCCATCGATGGCAAAGGGCCGATCAACACGAGTGATTTTCGGTTAATTGAATCTCCTGCCCCTGGCATCATCGATCGCCGCTCCGTATACGAGCCCCTTCAAACCGGCATCACCGCCATCGACGCCCTTATCCCCATTGGTCGGGGGCAGCGGGAACTGATCATCGGTGACCGCCAAACCGGCAAAACCACCGTGGCTGTGGACACGATCCTGAACCAGAAAGGGCAGGATGTGATCTGCGTCTACGTCGCCATCGGCCAAAAGCAAAGCACAGTGGCCCAGGTGGTCGGCACCTTAGCGGAGCGAGGTGCTCTCGAGTACAGCATTGTGGTGGCTGCCGGTGCAGATAGCCCAGCTCCGCTGCAGTGGTTAGCTCCTTACTGTGGTGCAACCATTGCCGAACACTTCATGTACCAGGGCAAGCATACCTTGGTGGTTTACGATGACCTTTCCAAACAAGCGGTGGCCTACCGGCAAATGTCTCTGTTGTTGCGCCGTCCCCCTGGTCGGGAAGCTTATCCAGGCGATGTGTTTTACTTACACTCCCGGCTATTGGAGCGGGCCGCCAAGCTGAGCACGGAATTGGGTGAGGGATCCATGACCGCCCTACCGATTGTGGAAACCCAAGCCAACGATGTGTCCGCCTATATTCCCACCAACGTCATCTCCATTACCGATGGGCAGATCTTCCTAGAGTCCGACCTGTTCAACGCCGGGATCCGCCCCGCCATCAACGTGGGGATTTCCGTCAGCCGTGTCGGCTCTGCCGCCCAAACCAAGGCAATGAAAAAGGTGGCTGGCTCGATTAAGGTGGAATTGGCTCAATTCCGGGATTTGGAAGCCTTTGCCCAGTTTGCCTCTGACCTGGACGAAGCCACCCAAAAACAGCTGGCCCGGGGCCAACGCCTGCAGGAGGTGCTGAAGCAGCCGCAATACTCTCCCCTCTCACTGGATCAACAGGTGGCGGTGATTTACTCCGGTACCCGGGGCTACTTGGATGACATTCCGGTGGAGAAAGTGGCTGCTTTTAAGCAGGGTCTCCTCACCTATCTGGGCAGTACCCATCCCAAATTCGGTGAAATCGTCCGTTCCACTAAGCAACTGACGGAAGAGGCAGAAGAGATTCTAAAAACTGCCATCACGGAGTTCAAGCAAAGCTTCACGGCGAAAGTGAGCTAGGATTCAGCCCAGAGGGCTTGAGATTCACTTGCGTAAGGGTGGGGATCCCCTAAAGTTACTTTCTGCAGCGGATCCCCCCAAGACTCACCACAGCACAGGGGACAGGTCATGGCAAACCTAAAGGGTATCCGCGATCGGATTAAGTCAGTCAAAAACACCCGCAAGATCACCGAAGCCATGCGGTTGGTGGCGGCAGCTCGGGTACGACGTGCCCAGGATCAGGTGAATGCCACCCGTCCTTTTGCGGATCGCTTGGCCCAGGTGTTCTATCGGCTGCAAACCCGTCTGCGGCTAGAAGATGTCAATCTACCCCTGCTGCAACAGCGCCCGATCCAAACGGTAGGTCTGTTGGTGGTGTCTGGGGATCGGGGCTTATGTGGGGCCTACAACTCCAACGTTATCAAACGCACCGAGGAACGCGTCCGCGAAATCCAGGAAGCGGGTGGCCAAGTGGAGCTTTACCTGATTGGGCGTAAGGCGGTGCAATACTTTCAGCGACGCTCTGCCCCCATTGCCAAGACCTATATGAATTTGTCTCAGATCCCTTCTGCGGCTGAGGCAGCTCAAATTGGGGATCAACTGCTCTCGGCCTTCCTTTCGGAAAAGGTGGATAAAGTGGAGCTGATCTACACCCGCTTTGTTTCTCTGATTAGTTCCCGCCCTGTGGTGCAGTCCCTTCTGCCTTTGGATCCTTCCCGTTTATCCACCCAGGATGATGAGATCTTCAACCTGCTGGTTCGAGGTGGCGAGTTTACTGTGGAACGTACCAAGGTGGTGGCCCCTGTTTCTGCCCCTCCCCAAGACATGATCTTTGAGCAGGATCCGGTACAGATTTTGGATGCCCTGTTGCCCCTTTATTTGAACAACCAATTACTGCGGGCCTTGCAAGAATCAGCCGCCAGTGAGTTGGCTGCCCGGATGACTGCCATGAACAATGCCAGTGACAATGCCAGCGAGTTAATCCGTACCCTGGGGCTGTCCTACAATAAAGCCCGTCAAGCAGCCATTACTCAAGAGATTTTAGAAGTCGTGGCGGGAGCGCAAGCCCTGTAGGGTTTCGGTAGGTATCAGGGAGATATCGTCAATTCAAAACCGGAAGAACAGCCATCAGGGCTCAGCGAAAATTACAGCCCTTTCGCTAGTCACCCAGCACGGGGTTAATCCCCTTCGCGATAGCGTTGTGGAGCACTCTATCCCTCTTGAAATGGGTTAGCAACACAGCCGCTGTTGTAGTAAACCCGCGAAAGGGCTGTAATATCCCCTAGGGGCGTAAACGGGAGTCTCGCGGGAGAACCTCTACCTGGCTAACGAAGCCAAAATGGTAAAATTGTCACAGATCAATATTATTGGCTATTGGCCCAGGCTTGCCCCATGCTCCAGACTCTACAGAAGATCCTCGGCGATCCCAACGATCGGAAGGTGCGGCAGTACCGCCCTGCCCTCAAGTTGATCAACTCGCTAGAGATCGAGATCGCCTCTCTTTCGGATGCGCAGCTCAAGGCCAAAACCAGCGAATTTCGGCAGCGCCTGGACAGGGGAGAATCTCTGGACGAACTCTTGCCGGAAGCCTTTGCCGTAGTGCGGGAGGCGGCAAAACGAGTTCTAAACCTGCGTCACTACGATGTGCAATTGATCGGTGGCATGGTGCTGCATGAAGGCCAAATCGCCGAAATGAAAACGGGGGAAGGGAAAACCCTCGTTGCCACCCTGCCTGCCTACCTCAATGGTCTCACCGGCAAAGGGGTTCACATCGTTACAGTGAACGATTACCTGGCCCGTCGGGACTCGGAGTGGATGGGACAGGTTCACCGCTTTTTGGGCTTGACGGTGGGCCTCATCCAGCAGGGCATGTCTCCAGAGGAAAAACGCCGCAACTACAACTGTGACGTGACCTACTGTACCAACAGCGAGCTGGGCTTTGATTACCTGCGGGACAACATGGCCAATGACATCAAGGAAGTGATGCAGCGACCTTTTAACTACTGCATCATCGACGAAGTGGACTCCATCCTGATCGATGAAGCCCGTACCCCTCTGATTATCTCCGGTCAGGTAGCACGTCCCTCCGAGAAATATATGCGGGCCGCCCAGGTGGCGCGGGAGTTGATCAACGAAGAACACTATGAGGTGGATGAAAAAGCCCGTAACGTTATCCTCACAGACGAAGGGTTTGAAGCCGCAGAGCGGTTGTTGGGGGTCTCCGACCTGTTTGATCCTAAGGATCCCTGGGCTCACTTTGTCTTCAATGCTGTAAAGGCCAAAGAACTCTTCATTAAGGATGTCAACTACATCATCCGCGGCCAAGAAGTGGTGATTGTGGATGAGTTCACCGGACGGGTGATGCCCGGTCGGCGCTGGTCGGATGGGTTGCACCAGGCGGTTGAGGCCAAAGAGGGGCTGCCGATTCAAAACGAGAGCCAAACCCTGGCCACCATCACCTACCAAAATCTCTTTTTGCTCTATCCGAAGCTTTCGGGCATGACGGGAACAGCCCGCACGGAAGAAGCCGAATTTGGCAAAACCTACAACCTGGAAGTGACGGCCATTCCCACCAACCGCCCGATTCGCCGCAAAGATGCCCCCGATTTGGTCTATAAAACCGAAAATGCCAAGTGGCAAGCGGTGGCGGAAGAAATTGCCCAAATGCACGAGCGGGGCCGTCCAGTCCTGGTGGGAACAACCAGCGTGGAAAAATCGGAGCGACTCTCGGCCATCCTCAAGGAGATGGGGATCCCCCACAACCTCCTCAATGCCAAACCGGAAAACGTGGAGCGGGAATCGGAGATCATTGCCCAGGCCGGACGCAAAGGTGCTGTTACCATCGCCACCAACATGGCCGGCCGCGGTACCGACATCATTTTGGGGGGAAATGCCGAGTACATGGCCCGCTTGAAGATCCGGGAGCGGCTGATGCCCAAGCTGGCGCAACTGGATATGGACAACCCAATGGGATCCGTACAAGTTGGCGGACGGGGGGGTGGCCAAGGGTTTGGCGGGGCAGCCCCAAAACCGAAAAAATCCTGGGCGGTGGTCTCTGCCAGTCTCTATCCCTGTGAGCTTTCTCAGCCGGTCAGCCAGGCTCTGGAGGAAGCGGTGGCGGCAGCGGTGGCCAAGTATGGTTTGAACCGGTTGCCAGAGTTGGCAGTTGAAGATCTGATTGCAGTGGCTTCCGAGAAAGCACCCGTGCAGGATCCACTGATCTTACAACTGCGGGATGTGTACAACAGCATCAAAGCCGAGTACGAAAAGGTCACCGACGCCGAACACGAAGAGGTGGTGAAGCTGGGGGGGCTGCACGTCATCGGCACGGAGCGGCACGAATCTCGGCGCATCGACAACCAACTGCGGGGCCGGGCTGGCCGACAAGGGGATCCGGGCTCCTCCCGCTTTTTCCTCAGCCTGGAAGACAACCTGCTCAAGATCTTCGGCGGGGATCGCGTCTCCCGCATGATGGACATGTTCCGGGTGGAAGAAGATATGCCAATTGAGCATCCCCTGCTCACCAGCAGCCTGGAAAATGCCCAGAAAAAAGTGGAAGTCTATTACTTCGACATGCGCAAGCAGGTGTTTGAGTATGACGAGGTGATGAACAACCAGCGGCGGGCCATTTACTCCGAGCGGCGGCGGGTTTTGGAAGGGGAGGACATTAAAACCAAAATCCTCGATTACGTGCGCAAAACCGTTGGCGAGATCGTGCGCGCCCACGTCAATCCGGAATTGCCCCCAGAAGAATGGGAAATCGACAAGCTGACCGCCAAAATGCAGGAGTTTGTGCCGCTCCTGAAGGACAACCTCAAGGCTCAGGATCTGCGGGATCTTTCCTACGAGCAAATCTTGGACTATCTGACCAAGCAGGCGGAACTGGCTTACGAAGCCAAGGAGGCCTTCCTGGATACCTTTGAACCGGGCTTGATGCGTCGGGCGGAGCGATTTTTCCTGTTGCAACAGGTGGATACCCTTTGGCGGGAGCACCTACAACAAATGGAAGCGCTGCGAGAATCAGTGGGGCTGCGCGGCTATGGCCAGAAGGATCCCTTAATCGAGTACAAAAATGAGGGCTACGAGCTGTTCCTGGAGATGATGGACAATATCCGCCGCAACACGGTCTATAACTTGTTCGTCTTTACCCCGCAAATTGTGCAGCCCTCTCAAGTGGTTCAGGCGGCTCCAGCTCAGACGGTGGCTGCGGGTGCAGCGGGTACAACAGAGGCCAGTGGGGGCGTAGTGGAAGCGGACTTCAGCGAGGAATAGTTTTGCCAGAAACAGGAGCAGGGATCCCCGAATCGCCCATAGCCAGTCACCGGGGCTAAGTTGGCCAGATGCGAGCCATCCTCCTCTCTCACACCCATTGGGATCGAGCCTGGTACCTTCCGTTCCAGAGCTACCGGTTGCACTGGGTGCGCTTAATCGACCATGTGCTGGATATTCTGGAGAGTCAACCGGATTACCACTGCTTCACCCTGGATGGACAAACGGTGGTCCTGGAGGATTACCGGCAAATTCGCCCCCAACGCTGGCCAGAAATTGAGAACTGGATCCGGTTAGGGCGGCTACAGGTAGGACCTTTTTTTGTCTTGCCAGATGAATTTCTGGTGAGTGGCGAAGCGCTACTCCGTAATCTACAGCGGGGGATCCGGTCGGTGCGGGCCTGGGGTGGGATCCCGAGCGAAGGCTATATGCCCGATTCTTTTGGCCATATTGCCCAGATGCCGCAGATTTTGCAGGGGTTTGGCCTGCGTTCTTTTTTGTTTATGCGAGGGATGTCAGCAGCGCTGTTTGAACGCACAGGCACGGAGTTTTATTGGCAAGCCCCGGATGGCAGCCGAGTTTTGGCCGTCAATCTCCGGGGCGGCTACGACAACCTCTCGGCATGGGGGCATCCGCATCGGTTTGGTCAGTTTCGGGGCAGATTACCGGATCCCCAGTTGGCGGTACAACAGTTGCAGGAGTGTCTGGAACAACTGGCTCCCCACAGCCGTTCGGGGGTGATCCCGCTGTGCAATGGTGGCGATCACATGCCTCCTCAACCGCAAGTGCCAGACCTTCTGGAAAAGGCTCAACGGGCATTCCCAGATATTTCCCTCAGCCACGGCAGCTACCCCAACTTGGTACAGGCCATTCTGGATGCTCAACCGGATCTGGAAACCTACACGGGCGAGTTACTCGGTAACGCCCATCACCCGATTCTCAGCCAGGTGTGGTCGGCCCGGGTTTATCTAAAACAGCACAATCAACGGGTGCAATCGCTGCTGGAGCGCTATGCTGAACCGCTGGTGGCCGCTTTGGGTCCGGAAGGGATCCCGTGGGTGGCCCATCTGGAGGAAGCCTGGCGACAGTTGCTGTTGTGTCACCCGCACGATGACATCTGCGGCTGTAGCATCGACCCCGTACATCAGGATAATCTGTTCCATTTTCGTCAAGCGGAAACCCTTGCTCGCGGTGTGATTGCCGAAACCCTCACCGAGCTGGCCTTGAAGTCCGGGGTTCGGCCCGATCCCGACGTGGAATGGCTGGCTGTGTTCAATCCCCATCCTTACCCCGTCACTCAGCGGGTGTTCTGTTCGTTGCTTTGGCGCCGGGATCCCCCCGCGCAGGGGTGGGTGCTTTGGCATCAAGACTGGGGGGAGATGCCGGTACAGGTTCAACTGGAAGCCCCCGCTGAGTTTCAGGCCCGCCATTTGGATTTTCGCCAGGGATCCCGTCTGCAACTCCGCTTTGAAGTAGAAATGCCCGCCACGGGGCTGCGTTTTTTACAATTGCGCGCGGCTGGCTCTGCCTCCCCGAGAGCCAACGCTGAAACATCATCAACCGGGATCCCAGATCCGATCCAAATCGAGAACACCATTTACCGGATTACTGCCAACGCCAGCGGCCAACTGACTCTGCTGCATAAGCCCTCGGGGCAGGTGATTCCAGAGTTTCTTTGTTTTGAAGATCAACAGGATGAAGGGGATCTGTACAGTAGCAGCTTGACAGGATCCCCACAGATCTTGTCTGAAGCAGCCATCACCCAGCTGGATCCCCACCATCTACAAGTTGCCACGTTGATCCAACCGCCCTGGGATCTCTCTTCTCCTTTGCCGCTGATCACGGACATCAGTTTGCACCAGGAGTGGGTGGAGTTCACCACACGCTTGAATAATACCTTAAAGAATCATCGCCTGCGGGTGTTGTTGCCCTGCCCTACGGGGATCCCAGCCACCTATGTCACCGGGCATTTCCAAGTTCAAGCCCGTCCAAGAGTGGATCTCTCAGCCCAGGATCCCGACTGTTTTCAAGGCTATCCGGGGGAAGGGCTTTACCCAACCCAGTTCAGCCAAGACATGATTTACACCGTCCACAGGGATCCCGGTCAACGTTATGGTGTGCTCATTGCCCATCGCGGCCTACACGAATACGAGCTGGTGGACAGCGGACAAACAGCCCGTTGTGCCCTGACTTTGCTCCGGGCGGTAGGGATACTGTCGCGGGCCGGTGGCGCCATTCGGCGGGTACAGGCGGGGCCAAGTTTGCCCACCCCAGAAGGACAATGCCACGGGGAACACCGCTTTGAGTATGCCTGGCGTTGGCTGGAGGGATCCCCAGAGCCAGAACAGGCTGCCACCCTCGCCGAAGCCTGGGTGAACCCTTTGTGGGCAGAGCAGGTGTGGTTGGGAGACTACGATCAACCCCACCCCCAGAAGATGCCGGCCCAGTTGATTGAAGTGGATAACCCCATCATCGCCCTGTCGGCCCTGAAGCGAGACGAAGCTGGTCGCCTAATCCTGAGGCTGTACAACCGCAGCGGGATCCGGCAACAGGTGCAACTTCAAATTCACCGTCCAATCCGAGCGGTGCATCGTTGTGATTTGAATGAGGATCCGCTCCCGGCGGGGGAATTGCCTTGTATAGCCACTTGTCCAACCCAGGGATCCCTGACCACCCTAGAGCTCCAGTTTGAGCCAGCTCAAATCCTTTGTCTAGCCTTAACAGAGAGCACTGCCAAAAGTGCTCAAAGTTCTCAATGAGTTCGCATTCCTAAGCATTCCTCAGGGGGGTGGCAGGATGTCAGGATAGGAAAAGTGCTAATCTGGGCGCTCTTGCCGGTGAACTGATTGAGGTGAAGACAGCATGAAAAATGGAGGTTTTTGGCTGGCCGGGATCCTGGGGGTGATTTTGGATCAGGTCACCAAACGCTGGGCGGTGGAACGGCTGCTGCCGGGGCCTGAGATTCGCCTGTGGCCGGGGGTCTTTCATCTCACCTACGTGGAAAATACCGGAGCCGCCTGGAGCTTGTTTGAAGATTCGGGAGAGTTCCTCAAGTGGATCTCTTTGGGGGTTTCGCTGGCGTTGATGGTGCTGGCGATTCGAGGCGGGATCATGAGCCGCTGGGAACAGGCGGGCTATGGCTTGGTGTTGGCAGGGGCGGTGGGGAATGGCATTGACCGCTTCACAACGGGCTATGTGGTGGATTTTTTCAATTTTGTCTGGATTCGCTTCCCGGTCTTCAATGTGGCGGATGTGGCGATTAACATTGGGGTTGCTTGCCTGCTGATTGGCTTGTTACGGGGTGACTCGAAAAAAACGGAACCGCCCTCCGCTTTACCCAAGCCGGGAAAAAAATCGGAGGAAGGGATCCCGCCCCACAGCCACTGAGCTATTCCCGCAAGCAGCCCCGCGCTGCACCCGTTAGGTGTTTGCGTCGCGTACCGTAGGTATAGCGTCGGGAGTATGTCACATGTGACAAGATGAGACATGAGGGCTCCAACATCAGCTCCAGATCAATCCCTACACCCCAGCCTCAGCCAGTTGGTGGCTCAGTTTTTGCAGGAGCGAGAGCGAGATTTGGCCCAAGCCAGCCGCCGTACCTATCGTATTGCGCTGGAACAATTTGCCAAAACCTGCCCCGTCCCTCTGGCGCAGATTCAGCCTGTGCATGTCCAGACGTTTCTGAATGGGTTGAAGGGTCGCCCGTTTCAAAGCCGTTCTGGCCAATGGATCCATCCGCCTGCTTCCCCCGCTACCTACAACCTGAAGCGGCTAGCCTTGCAACAGTTTTTTGAATGGGCCCACGGACGCGGCTATTTCCAGACTCCCCTGCCTACCCAAGCGATTCGGGCTGCTCGCCTACCGACCCGCTTGCCCCGCGATTTGGATCGATTGCTGTTGCAACGGGTGTTGGAACGTGCCCAGAGCCATTCGCTGCGTTACGCAGCTTTGATCCGCCTCATGCTGGAGTGCGGGTTGCGCGCACAGGAACTGTTGGATCTGACCATCCAAGATTTTCAGATGAGCCCTGAGGGATCCCTGCTGGAGGTGCGCTGCGGGAAAGGCAGTAAACCTCGGGCAGTGGCGGTTGGAGCTCCCCTTGCTGAGCTGTTGCAAAACTACCTGAACCTGGAACGGGGTCTGTATGCGCCGACGGATCCCTTGTTTGTTTCTCAATCCCGCTGCTCGGCCTACCAGGGCAAACCCCTCACCTACGATGGCCTACGCCATATTGTCCTGAAGCTTACGGAGCCTGAACCGGGCCAGCAAACCCCCCATCAATTCCGTCACAGTTTTGCCACCTTACTTTTGGATCGCGGCGTTGCCCCAGAACACATTCAGCACCTGCTTGGCCATACCACAGCCGCCATGACCATGCGCTACACCCAGAGAGCCAACCTGCGGGCCGCCATCGCCCGTTCCCGCGAAGTGCTGGATCAAGGTTTGGTCTAGGGATCCCTCACTCCCACAACCTCATCCCAACACTAATCACACAATTGCAGACGGGATTGCGGCTGCCGCATGGCCGGGTCGATCTCGTAGGTTAGTTCAAAGTTGATCACCCGCCAACGGTTGGCGGATCCATTGGAGTTGGAACCATCCGGGGCACTGGAACTGAAGCTGACAGGCAAGCCATAGAGGCGAGGTGGGCCAGGACGACGATGGGATCCCTGTTCCAAATAGGGGGAGAGCAATTGGTGATAACGCTCCGCAACAACCACCTGGGTGGCCCGCAGCCCCTGCATGCGCAACCGATCCAATTCTTCATGAATCTCAAAGCGGATCCCATCAGCATGGGTGTGTTGACGGAACCAACGGCCTTCCCAGAAACGCCAACGCCGCCCCGATTGCAAGTGCACCAGCTCCTCCTGCTCAGGATCTGCCTCAAACGCGCCATGCCGATGACAAAGGTAGGTATCCGTCAGGGTCAGGGCAGCAATCGTTTGCCGACAGTGGGGACACTGGATGCTGGGGCCAAAAATGGGATAGGAAAAGGCAACCGTCATAGAGAACCCCACAAAAATGGGCTGTGTGTACAGGCAAATCCACAGTTGTACACATTATAGAGGTTGCCTTTCCGTGGATTTGACCGGAAAGGGATCCCCTGGCAAAATCTGGCAGGATCTCCTAAGGTGAGAAAGAGGGATTCTTCTGAACCCTGGCTTTGCCAACTTGGGTTGAATCTCTGGCAACCTCCGAAACAGCAACGGGGAGTGGGGTAGTACCCACTTTTTTTGTGTTTTTAGGAGCTGTCGTTCTCCAGATTGGCTTTACCACCACCTGGTTTTGATATCGAGTGTGTTATGGCTCACCCTCTGATCCCACAACTGGAAACCCTGGCCCGCCCCTTGGCGACGCAACTGGGGTACGAGCTGGTGCAGATGGTTTTTCATACCAACCAACATCCGCCCATCCTACGGGTGGATATTCGCCCACTCGATCCGCAGCAAGAGACCAGCCACGCCGACTGCGAAGCCATGAGCCAAGCCTTGGAAGCTGAGCTGGATCGGGTGGATATCATCCCCGGCCAGTATGTGCTGGAGATCTCCAGTCCCGGCCTCGGTAACCTCTTGAGCAGCGACCGAGACTTCACAGTGTTCAAAGGCTTTGTGGTAGAGGTCACTCTGGATCCCCCCCACAAAGGCAAAGCACTTTGGTCAGGCCACCTCTTAGGCCGGGATGAGGAGAACGTGATGTTGTCCCTCAAAGGGCGGCGAGTCCAGTTGCCCCGAGCTTCGGTGCAGCAGGTGGCTCTTTCCGAGGCCGAAACTGAGTAGAGCTCAGGGATCCCCGAGGTTGGATTAGCTCAGGTTATACGAACAAGGTTTTTAGCACTCTTCAGGAGAACAGTTGGTATGTCGATGGTGCCCCTGCCCGGTTTGACGGAAATGGTGGAGATGATCTCGCGGGAGCGTAACTTGCCTCGTCATGTGGTCACCGATGCTCTGCGGGAGGCGCTGCTCAAGGGCTACGAGCGCTACCGCAAAACCATTCAGCGGGATGCGGTCTTTGAGGAAGAGCATTTCCACAACTTCGATGTGGAGTTGGATGTGGAGGCAGGGGGCTTTCGTGTGTTGGCCACCAAAACCATCGTCGAGCAGGTGCAAAACCCGGATCACGAGATCTCCCTCTACGATGTGCAGCAGGACTACCCCGAGGCGGAGGTGGGGTGGGAGGTCACGGATGATGTCACCCCACAGCAGGCGGAGTTTGGACGGATGGCGGCCATTCAAACCAAGCAGGTGCTGGCCCAAAAGTTACGGGATCAACAGCGCCGTCTGATCCAAGAAGAATTTCGTGATCTGGAAAATACGGTCTTGCAGGCGCGGGTACTGCGCATGGAACGGCAGACAGTCATCATGTCGGTATCCAGCGGATTTGGGCAGCCGGAAGTGGAAGCCGAACTGCCGAAGCGGGAGCAACTGGCCAGCGACCGCTATACTCCCAACGCAGTGATGAAGGTCTACCTCAAGAAGGTATACGAGGGATCCCGGCGAGGGCCACAGTTGCAGGTGTCGCGGGCTGATGCGGGCTTGGTGGTGAACCTGTTTGCCAATGAGGTGCCGGAGATCGAAGACGATGTGGTGCGGATCGTGGCGGTGGCACGGGAAGCCAATCCACCCTCGCGTACCGTGGGGCCGCGCACCAAGATTGCGGTGGATACGGTAGAGCGGGATGTGGATCCGGTAGGGGCTTGTATCGGCGCTCGGGGATCCCGGATTCAAGCCGTGGTGGCCGAGTTGCGCAACGAGAAAATCGATGTGATTCGTTGGTCACCGGATCCGGCGACCTATATTGCCAATGCCCTCAGCCCTGCCAAAGTGGTGGAGGTGTTGCTGGTGGATCCCGAAATTCAGCAGGCGCATGTGCTGGTGAATAGCGACCAGCTCAGTTTGGCCATCGGCAAAGAGGGGCAGAATGTGCGTCTGGCTGCCCGTCTCACGGGATGGAAAATCGATATCAAAGAAGTGGAGAGTTACCGCACGGCGATGGAGGAGGCGCGAGCCCAAGGCTTGCCCTACCCCTTCATCAGTCCGGCGGCTTTGGAGCGCTTTCAACGGCGGGCAGAACGGGCGGCTCTAGGCCTAGAGGATGAGGAGTATGAAGAACAGTCCTATCTAGAGGCAGAGGAGCTAGAACTAGAAGAGGACGATTTGATGGCGGAAGATTGGGCTGAGGAAGAAGAAGACTTCGACTACGATGCCGAGTTCGATATCGCCGAGCCTCAAGAGTAGCGCTGCTTCCGCATCCCTGAGGATGAGAAACGGTAAACTAAAGTAAAGATTTGCCCGAGCGATTTTGATTTCGTCCAAACCCATCATCCTTGGCATATCCGGCGCATCGGGAATGCTCTACGCAGTGCGTACTTTGCACGTCTTGCTCAGCTTGGACTACCACGTCGAATTGGTGGCCTCCAAGGCTGCCTACCAGGTGTGGCAAGGGGAGCAGCGGATACCACTGCCGGTGGATCCGGAGCAACAGGCCCGCTTTTGGCGAAAACAAGCGGAAAGTGAGACGGGATCCCTGATTTGTCATCGGTGGCAGGATGTGGGGGCGACCATTGCCAGTGGCTCTTACCGCACGCAGGGAATGTTGGTAATCCCTTGCAGCATGGGCACTGTGGCCAAACTGGCCGCCGGGCTCAGTTCGGATTTGCTGGAACGGGCCGCTGATGTGCAACTGAAAGAGGGGCGGCGCTTGGTGGTGGTGCCCCGAGAAACCCCTTTTAGCTTGATTCACCTGCGCAACCTAACCACCTTGGCAGAAGCAGGCGTGCGGATTGTACCGGCGATCCCCGCTTGGTATCATCAGCCGCGCACTATTTTGGATCTGGTGGATTTTGTTGTGGTGAAGGCATTGGATCAATTCGGTATCGACAGCGACTTGATTCAGCGTTGGCAAGGGATGCAACAGCACAGTGCCCTAACCTTACCTCCAGACGCTTAGGCTGGGGACGGGATCCCAGCTTGCCTGTTATTGTCTGTCACTTGACCTAGGGTTCTACTGCAGAACGGGGGGATCCCACTCGCCCTTGCCCTGAGGTGTAACCAGAACTCACCTCCAAACTGGCAGCCCACTCTCCAATCAACACATTCACCCAATCCGGCAACTCATCATGGGCACAGTGGCCCACTCCCGGCAATTTGACCAGCGTTAGGGCCGGTTGCCACCGCTTGAACTGATCCGCCAAAAAGCTAGGCACCGCCGGATCCTCTCGGCCCCAGAGCAACAAAATCGGCATTTTCAGCGTGGGTAACAAGCGCTTGGGGCTGTCGAAGCGGCGGCTGATGATCGCCCGTAGGCTATCCAAAAACACATGGGAAGCGCCGGGATCAAAAGTGGGTTTCTGGAAAATCTGCACCAGTTCGTCGTCGACTTGTTCATCTCGTTTGTAAACATTCTTGATCCAAGCTCGCAGCACCTCCGTTTGCCGCAGCCAGTTGAATAGGTACGGATAGGTGAGGGGGCACCCCAGCACCGCCAGGATCCCATCGCACAAAGCCTGTACCAAGCCATCCCAAGGGGCGGGCAACTCCTCGGGATGGGGGCCATCCGCACAGCTAATCAAACACAATCCCTTCACCATCTGCGGATAGCGGGCCGCCGCGATCACTCCCACCAAACCCCCAATCGAGTGACCCACCAGGATCATCGGCTGCTGAATATGGGTTTGCCAAAACTCGTACACCTGCTCCACCCACAGATCGACGCTATAGGCGATCTCCGGCTTGGCGCTGCCTCCATACCCCAACAAATCCAGGGCATACACCGAGCGCTGGGATCCCAGGGGGATAATGTTGTGCCGCCAGTGACCCACAGAGGCACCGAACCCGTGGATCAAAAGGACTGGGGCCCCACTGAGATTGACTTGTCCAGTTGTTGTTTGAGCGCGGCTAGGGGTGTAGGTAAAGTGGACAGGCCAACCGCGCCAGTGCCAGGTTTGCGAGTGCCCATAGCGGGGGAGAACCGCCTCGGAATCCGAGGCCTGAGAGTTCAGTCCGTGTAAGGGAGGAGTGTGTGACAACAACAGGCCCATCTCCAGCAGAGGAGAACAGACTGATCTTAGCGGGTTCCTCAGGGTAGGCAGCCACTTGAGATCAACTTGAAATCAACTCGGCATCAACCCGGCGAACGTAGTGTCAGGGCTTGTTCTAAACCATTGAGGATTAACTCAAGGCCAAACTCAAAATGATGTAGGCCGTCATAGTCTCCTTGAATGATGAGACGGGTCAAGTGATGCATGTGGGGATACTGATCCGGCGGGATCCGGTGGATAAACTGCTTAGCCATGGAAACATACTCCGTTGCTGCAATCGGGAAGTTTAGCTCCAGCAGCGTGAAGCCATAGATGTGGCTGTCTATCGCATTCCAGGCATGATCCGCCATTTCCGCAGAAAAGCCCGCCCTCAGCAAACAGCCCAGTGTGGCATCCACATAGCGCAACATGGCTGGCCCGACATTCATCCGCGACACAATCGGCATTGTTGCCCAGGGATGACGCAGCAGCACCTCGTGTGCCGAGATAGCCCGCCGCCGCATCGCGGCTTTCCAATCCAAGGCGGGATCCGGCAATGCCATCTCGCCGATCACCCGATCCACAAGCGCATCGATAATCTCATCCTTGTTGGCCACATGGTTGTAGAGCGACATTGCCTTCACCCCCAGCACTTGGGCCAGCTTGCGCATCGACAGGGCTTCTAGTCCTTCGGCATCCACCCACTTTAGGGCAGCATCGAGGATCCGCTCTCGGGTTAGGGGCAAGGCAGACATTGGGCAAATTTCAACGTTATGTAGAGCACTTACCCATCAGCTTACACTGTACGCTAGACTTACGCTGTACGTTTAGATTGACAGGGATCCCATCATGAAGGCCGTTGTCCAGAGGGAGTATGGATCCGCCGACGTGTTGCACTTGCAGGAGGTGGATCGTCCGCCTATGTCGGCGAACAGCGTGTTGGTGCGGGTACGAGCAGCCTCGGTTCATGCCGGAGATTGGCACCTGATGCGCGGGGATCCCTTCTTGCTGCGCTTCATCTACGGAGGGATCCACAGGCCCAAGATCACCATTCTTGGTTCTGATGTGGCGGGAGAGGTGGACGCTGTTGGTCAGGCCGTGAGGCAGTTTAAGCCCGGGGATCCCGTGTTTGCGGATCTGACAGAATGTGGCTTCGGGGCCTTTGCGGAGTATGTGAGTGTGCCGGAGTCTGCCTTGGTGCTCAAGCCGGAAAATCTCACTTTTGCAGAAGCCGCCACGGTGCCAGTATCTGGATTGTCGGCGTTACAGGGACTGCGGGATGTGGGGCAGCTTCAGGCTGGTGAACGGGTGCTGATCAAGGGTGCCGCCGGAGGGGTGGGATCCTTTGCGGTACAGATTGCCAAAGCTTTGGGGGCTGAGGTGACGGGGGTGTGTAGCCCTCATAAACAAGAGGTGGTGCGCAAGCTGGGGGCCGATGAAGTGATGGACTATGACCAAGCCGTTCACCAGGCTCCCCGCTTTGACCTGATTCTGGATACAGCTGCTTATCGCTCGGTGTTTGCCTCGTTGGCTGTCCTGAAGCCGGGGGGGCGCTATGTGATGGTAGGGGGAGCCATGCCCTACTTTTTCCAGGTGCTGCTGCTGGGATCCCTGATGTCTGCCCTGAGTGGCCGCCGGGTCAAGAGTCTGGTTTGTCAGCCCAACTCAAAGGATTTAACCCTTCTGAAAGACTGGATTGAAAGGGGCACAATTTACCCCTATGTGGATCGTACCTACCCTCTGGAGCAGGTACCCGATGCCATTCACGCCCTTGAGCAGCGGCAGGTGTGTGGGAAAGTGGCCATCAGCATTGGATCTGCACCTTACAGCCCTTTGTGCCAAGGGCACGCTAGCGCGACCGCTAGTCACCTAGCACGGGATTAATCTCCTTCGCGCCAGCGGTGCGGAGCGCTCTAGCCCTTTTGAAATGGGTTATGGACACAACTGCTGTTGTAGCAAACCCGCAAAAGGGCTGTAGTTTTGCCCTGCTTCCTCGAGATCATCCTGCTTCTGCCCGAGACTTCAGGGCTTGGTTCATCGCTTCAAACCCTTGGCGAACATGGGTATCCAAGCTCCTGGACAGTAACGGCAAGAGCAACCCCGAAAAGCGCTCACTATGGGTTAGCCGCACCTGATGTTCTCCTAGGGCTTCCAGTTGGAAACAATGTTCCCCATCAAATAATCCAGGCAAAATAAAATGGCCCAGCCAGCGAAACTCACGTTCCGGTAGGGCTGTCAAAACCTTGGGTTTGAAGGCCATCCCCTGCCCTCCGGGTGGTTGGATGTGCACTTGCAACTGGGATCCCTCCATTGCCTGTCCCTCAATTGAGCGAATAAACGGATTCCATTGCTCGTAGGCAGGAAAATCCATCAAAATCTGCCACACCTTTCCCGCAGAAGCATGGATGTCGATGCTGGTGGAGATCTCTTTCATGGCATCCTGTTGAACATGAACACTGCTTTGTGCAGTCTAGAAGCTACTTATGTGCTACCGGAGGGTGCTTCTCAACCTTTCCTGAGCCGGTTGGCAGGACTAACGTCAGTGTGAAACTGAAGGTCGTGCTGGCGGGGAATTAGCCGATCTTGCAGCGAGGCAAAGATGAATTTCAAGGGATCCCCTAGCTTTTTTCCTTCTCTGCCGCCAAAAACATCTGGGCTCGCCAAAAACAGGTAATGGATTTACTATCCAGATCCATGCTAGAGCGGGCAATCTCGGTTAGCTCGGCAGGAGAAAATTCCACAACGGTAATATCTTCATCCTCATCTTTGTCGGGAGGCAAATCCAGCACTTCCAGATCTCGCGCCAAATAGGCGTACATGATCTCATCGGAGTAACCAGGACAGAGATAAAACTGCCCTAGAGAATCCCAGCGATGGGCACGCAACCCTGTTTCTTCCTCTAGCTCCCGTCGAATGGTCTGGTCAGGATGTTCGCCCGGTTCAAGAGTCCCTGCCGGAAACTCGTAAATGTAAGAGGCGACCGCAAAGCGATATTGACGAATGCACACAAACTTCCCCGCCGCCGTCATCGGTACCACCACCGCCCCACCAGGATGAATCAAATATTCTCGCTCCCCCTCTTTGCCATTGGGAAAGCGCATCCGTTGGCTGACAAAGGTGTATTTGTAGCCTTGAAAACGCAAACGCTCACGAATAACCTGTGGAGGATTTGACATGGCGAGAGTCCAGGAGAGTGGGGCCGCACCCAGCTTAATCTTTTCCGGTGTGCAGAAGAGAACAAACCCCAGCCGCTCGCTTGCTTGCCGTGGGATCCCTGGATTGGGATAGAGTCAGGAGACGGTGTTGCACAAGATGCTGAGGGTTATGATTCATCCGCCCCTGAAGGACTTTCTGGCCTTGACGGAACAAGGCAATTTCATCCCGGTATATCAGGAATGGGTAGCGGATCTGGAAACCCCTGTCTCCGCTTGGTATCGCGTCTGTGCCGGTCAGCCCTACAATTTTCTGCTGGAATCGGTGGAGGGTGGGGATCAAATTGCCCGCTACAGCTTCCTCGGGTGTGACCCCCTCTGGACATTAGAGGTGCGCGGGGATCAAGCGTTGCAAGTGTATCGGGATGGTCAGCAAGAACAACACCAAGGGGATCCCTTTGATATTTTGGCCCAGTGCTTACAGCCCTATCAGCCGGTGCATTTGCCGGAGTTACCCAGCAGCATTGGCGGGTTGTTTGGCTACTGGGGCTATGAGCTGATCCATTGGATCGAACCGAAAGTGCCGATCTATCCGGCCCAAGCAGGGGATCCGCCGGATGCCATTTTCATGCAGGTGGATAGCATTCTTCTGTTTGACCAGGTGAAGCGCAAAATTTGGGTGGTGGCCTTTGCTGATACCCGCCAACACTCTGCCGAGCAAGCCTACGAACAAGCCTGCCAACGGGTGGAACGGCTGGTGCAACAGTTAAGCGCCCCCGTATCTACCGGCAACCTCAGCCTCCATTGGAAACCGCAACCGCCCACCGGGATCCCCCCCAGCAACCTGAGCCCGCAAGCCTATCGACAGGCCGTCCAACAAGCGAAAGACTACATCCGCGCTGGGGATATCTTTCAGGTGGTGCTCTCACAGCGGTTTACCACCCCTTTCCACGGGGATCCCTTTCATCTCTACCGCTCCTTGCGCTTGATCAATCCTTCCCCCTACATGGCCTTTATGCAGTTTGGGGATCTGTATTTGATTGGATCAAGCCCGGAGGTCATGGTGAAGCTAAGTCAGCTTGGAGGAGAGCGAGTAGCCACCGTGCGACCGATTGCCGGAACCCGCCCCCGCGGAGCCACACCTTTTGAGGATCGGCAGTTGGAGCAGGATCTGCTGGCGGATCCCAAAGAACGGGCCGAACATGTGATGTTGGTGGATCTGGGCCGTAATGACCTAGGCCGGGTGTGCAAGCTGGGATCCGTGCAGGTGGACGATCTGATGCAGATCGAACGCTACAGCCACGTCATGCACATCGTCAGCAACGTCGTGGGGCAATTGGATCCCACCCATAGCGCCTGGGATCTGTTGCGGGCTACCTTCCCCGCTGGGACGGTGACGGGGGCACCCAAAATCCGGGCCATGCAGATCATTCACGAACTGGAGGGATCCCGTCGGGGCCCCTATTCCGGTGCCTATGGGTACTATGACTTTTCGGGGCAATTGAACACGGCAATCACCATCCGTACCCTGATGGTGCAAAAGGGACAGGTGACGCTCCAGGTTGGGGCAGGCATTGTTGCCGATTCGGATCCCGAGAAAGAATACCAGGAATGCCTGAATAAGGCACGGGGTATGCTCATGGCCTTGGCCAGCCTACAGGAGTAACGAGGAAAATGCTAGCGCAGTTGCAGTTTAGCCCTGAAGAAAAGGCGGCTCAAATTCCACAACTAACAACTGTGGAACAAGCTTTTCAATTGTTTTCCTCTGAGGGATATCTTCTATTACAAGAGGTCTTTGAGCCGGAGGCGATTGACACTCTGCACGGGGCATTTCTGGAAACCTACAGCCAGTACTGCAGCAGTGCCAGTCACGCCGATGCCCTTTTGGTCGGCAACAAACGGGTGATGGTGACCGTTCGCCTAGAGCCACCCTTTAACGATCCCCTCTTTTACGCCCATCCCTTGCTCTTGCCGATTCTAAAGCGGATTTTGGGGCCGGAGCTGCTTTTAAGTGGGTTTGGGGCAGTGGTTTCTCTGCCGGGATCCGCAGATCAACAGGTACACCGGGATCTCTCTCATTTGTTTGGGGATGAGATGTTGGATGCCATCCTCCCCTGCTATGCTCTCAATCTGCTCATTCCTTTGGTGGATGTCAACGAAGAAAATGGCATGACCCGTCTTTGGCCCGGCAGCCACGCCGTCTTTGATGCTCATTACAGAGAACTGGCCAAGCAAATGCCCTACGTGGATCCGCCGATTGCCAAGGGATCCTGTCTTATTTTCGATTACCGCCTCATTCATCTGGGTCGAGCCAATCGTTCTGCTGCCCCACGCCCCCTGCTCTACAACACCTACAGCCGGGCTTGGTTTCGGGATCCCGTCAATTACATCCAACAACCTCCCCTGGTCATCCCTGCCGCTGAACGAGAGCGGATCCCCGCCGAGCACCAACGCCTGTTCCTAGCTGCTGAGATTCTCTGAAGACAAGAACAGCCTAGTTAAGCAGTGCCCAGTCACCCCAAATACCCACATGATCCGTAAAAGATCACGGTAACCCCCAAGCCTGAGCACGTTCTGCCAACCAACCAGAAGCCCGCAATTCCTCCAATTCTCGGCGCACCCGTAGTCGCAATTCGGCTTGATCTAGCCCCTTTGACATGGCAATGCCCAGCCCAACGGTGGCCAAAGGGGATCCCAAAAACTGATAGTCAGGATGCTCTGCTAACCATCCCGCCAGTATCGAGCGATCCGCCGCCCACGCCTGGACTTCTCCCGCCAAGAGCAATTCGGCTCCCATGACATAGGAATCCACTGCCACCAACTCCACCCCTGGCAGGTAGCGGTTTAGGTAAGGGATGGCGCTGGATCCCTGCAAAACGGCAACACGACCACCCCGCAAATCCGACCAGCGCTCCCACCCGCTGGATCGAGCCACCACTAAGCTGGGGCCATCCTGATAGTAAGCCGAGGTAAAATCCACCTGCCGCGCCCGATCTGGAGTGATGCCAATCTGGGCAATGGCCAGATCTACCCTGTTTTCTATCAACACCTCCAGCCGTTCCAAGTTAGAAACTGGAATCAACTCGACCACCTGTTCAGAGCCCAAGAGTCGGGATCCAATCTCCTGTGCCAGCTCAATCTCAAACCCCTGTAACTCCCCTTCCAGATCCCGAAAGCCCAACGGTCTCAGGTTGTCTTTCACGGCAACGCGGACTTGCCCAGAGGCGACAATCTCTGCCCAAGGGCGAGCAATCACAGGGATCCCGTGTAAGCAACACAAAGCCGCCCCCATCATCAGAGAGCGGATTAGCCGAGACAGGGATCCCATTTTGACTAAGAAGCCCGAGACTGACGTGCCTCAGCGATCACCTGGGTGAACGCCTCTGGATCCAACATGGCTAAGCGGGCCAACATTTTACGATTCAGCTGGATATCGGATTTCTTCAGACCATCGATGAACTCGCTGTAGCGCAAACCCTGAGCGCGGGTGGCAGCATTGATGCGGGCAATCCACAGCTTACGAAAATCCCGCTTCTTACGGCGGCGATCCCGATAGGCACTGCGCAAAGCCTTCATCACCTGCTGATTGGCGGTGCGGAACAGCTTTGAACCTGCTCCCCGGAAGCCTTTGGCCAGCTTCAGGATTTTCTTGCGGCGTTTGCGGGCTACATTGCCCCGTTTTACTCTCATGGTCGGTACTCGAATGTACGAATATTTAGGTATCAGACAGCAAACAAGCCCAAGGATCCCTAGCCGCCATTCCTCTGGAACCCTAAGGGAAAAGTTCCAGCGGCTCAGGCAATCCTAATGGGTATTGGGCAGCATCAGGCGCACATTGCCTGCATCCCGCTTATCCACGAGGGCCACTCCCGCCAATTTGCGTTTGCGGTTGGTGGTTTTGTGCTCGAACAGGTGGTTGTGCCCGGCCTTGCGACGCATAAATTTGCCGCTGCCAGTGAGGCGAAAGCGCTTGGCTGCCCCCTTACGGGTTTTGATTTTGGGCATGACAATGACCGTAGAATGCCTACGGCTGGAGCTAAAGGTCACAGTCCCCCATCATAAAGCATGGAAGCCAGAGAGAGCAAATTTCCACCCCCTTGTTTATTCTGGTCTGGAGAGTGTTGTCGCTGGCGCAGAAGTTCCATCATCCATGCCTTTATGGGACGCGCCCGTGAAGCGATAGACTGTATTGCCGAGGCTATTCGGCTGAACCCCCAGAAGGATGGGCCTGCCGCCCGCACGGATCCCGACTTGGATCGCTTGCGCAAAAACAAACGATTTCAAGCCCTGTTGGCCAGTTTGAATGTGCCTTTGTCGGGCAGTTGAGGGTGGGGTTGGCGCTTCGGATGGGACAAAAAGGATCCCTGAGTGGGGTATGCCTTGGGTTGAGTTGAGAAGGGTTGTGGTGCAAAGCATGTTGTTGATGAACTCATGGGATCCCGGGCTGTTGGGCCTCACCTTCAGTTCTCCAGGGGAATTTGTCTTCCGTTTTCCTGTTGAGACTCCTGGGGTGGGGGGCTTGGGTTTGCGCTGGTACGGGCTGTTAATGGCGGCAGCAGTGTTGATTGGCTTGATCTTGACTAAGAGGCTGGCGGAAGCGCGGCACCTGGAGAAAGAACCGGGCAAAGCCAGCGAACGAGTAGAAATGTTGGCTCTGTGGCTGGTGGTCTCTGGATTTGTGGGGGCCAGGCTCTACTACGTGCTCACCCATTGGTCAGAGTTTAGCGATAACCCGCTCTCGGCCTTCGCCATTTGGCAGGGGGGCATCATTATCCATGGTGGGGTGCTGGCTGGTAGTCTTGCCCTCTACTTCTACTGCCGCGCCACCGGTATCAACGGTTGGAAATATGCCGATGTTCTCACCCCTGGGTTGATCTTGGGCCAAGCGATTGGGCGTTGGGGAAATTTTTTCAACTCAGAAGCCTATGGAGCCCCCCTCCCTCCGGGCAGTGCTTGGCCATTGCGGGTGTACATCCCTCCCCAAGCCCGCGAACCGCAGTACAGCCAGTTCGAGTTTTTCCACCCGATCTTCTTCTACGAAAGCATCCTGAATCTGCTGTTGTTTGCCCTGCTGATGGGGATGTTCTGGCGGGCGCCCAAACTTAAGGATGGCACTTGGGTTTGGACCTATGTGGTCGGTTATAGCTTGATTCGGATCCCGTATGAAATGTTGCGCGTCTCAGCGGTGGCCTATCTGCCAGGCACCTCGATCAAGGTGGCCTACATCGCCAGTGGCCTGGGGCTCGTGATCGGGATCGGTATGTTGATTTATATGTATCGGCTACGTTTCGACCCCGACCTGGAACAACTGGCGGCTTGGCTCTCGAAAGAGGCAGGTCTGGAGCCGGAAGCAGCCCAAAATCTTTTGGAACGGGCCTGGTCGATTCAACAAAAACAAAGGCGTGCGGACTTACTGGATCGGGTCACGCTTGCTATGCCCCACTTTCCCAGTACTCTTGCTCCCTCCCTTTCCATTGGCCAGCGGGAGCTGATTCTGCGGAAATTGTTCTGTCGGTTGGAAGGTCGGGATCCCTCTGGGGAAGGACTGGCCCAAGAGAGTTAGCTGTAGGAGGTTAGGTCACCCTACAAAATCGAGCGTTGCCCCTCCGGACTAATCCCGATGATGGTGAGCTGACAGTCGAGCACCTTAAAGCCATACTTTTCTGCCACCTTCTGGGTAATGCCGAGGATAGCGCTATTTTTGAACTCGATCACCTGGTTGGTTTTCACGCAAACCAAGTGGTGATGGTGGTGGGGAGCGGGTTGGTTGATCTCGTAGTGCTTGTGACCTTCTGTCAGTTCCAGCTCCCGCAAAATGCCCATACGAGCCATCAGCTTGACGGTACGATAAATAGTGGAAAGACTGATGTTGTGACCTGCTTCACGTAGCTTTTCGTGCAGTTCTTCGGCGCTCAGGTGAGTCCCTTCAGGCAAGTTTTGAAAGGTCTGGAGGATGATCTCCCGCTGCCGAGTCGATCGCCAACCTTTGGCATTCAGCTCTGCTTTGAAGGCTTCTTCGGTGTAGACCATAGTGCCGCCCCCCCCTGTTGGGCAAGGTCGCCGCAACAGTCAATAAGACAGTTAATTGATAATAACTTGATAGTAACCCTACTTGCCTCAGTTGCCCAAGGGATCCTGGGTTACGGCAACATAGACTGCAACACTAGGGCCAGCGTCGTTCCCTGGGATCCCGTCTCAAGCAAGCACAAGTCTCCCCCGTGAGCTTGTAGAATGCGCCTGGCAATATACAGCCCCAGGCCTCCTGATCCAGTCGGGTAATGGTGGCCGGCAATGTGAATCGGCTGGGTGACATAGGGCTGGGCCAATTCCTCTAGCGGAGCCGGCAAGCCAGGGCCATCATCCCGGACTTGTATTTGCTCAGGCATAACCGTGAGTACAACTTCATGGCGGGCATAGCGCAAAGCGTTATCAATCAGATTCACCAAGGCCCGTTCTAACTCTGCCTCATCGGCCTTGCCCCATCCTTGCCCCTCCACCCGCAATTGGATATCTCGATCTTGGGCCAGGGATCCCATACGCTCTGTCACTCTTCTGGCCAGGGATCCCAGATCGCAGGGTTGTGGGTTCAGCGTGATCTCCCCCCGCTCTAAGCGATGGGCTTCCACCATTTTTTGCACGAGCGAAAGATTGTGTTGATTCTCTTGCAAGAGGCGATCCAGCAGGGCACGCCGTTGTTCCGGTGCGAGATCTTCTTGTTTGAGGGCACTGAGGAGGTGCCCAAAGGCAATCAGAGGGGTTTTCAAGTCGTGAACCAGGGTGGCCATAAAGGCTTCCCGCCGCATTTGATCGGTCTGAATCTGGCGCAGCAGATGGCCAAAAGCTCTCCGCAAGATCAGCGATTCCTGGGGATCCTCTGGCCGCAGCAACAGGTTCCACCGCGCCGGCTGATTGAGCAACGTTTCCAAATGCACCAACTCACGCGCTAGCAGAGTGAGAGGTCGCAAAATGAGAGAAGACAACCCATACCCTACGGCTGCCGAAAGCCCTGCCAACAATGGGATCCACAGCAACAACAGCACAACCCCCTCGCCGCTGATCTGGGCACCGGGCAAAATCCAACGCACCGACAGGATCAAAACCAAGTTGGGCACAAAAGAGAGACTGGCAATCACCAGTGCCACTTGGGTGCGCAAGCTGTGGGGAAACCGGTTGTGCCACAACTGGAGTAGGCGTGCTCGTAAACTGGGGCGCACGTCAGGGGGTATCTCAGTGAGCAATTCGTGTGGGCAACTATGTAGGCAAACATGAAAAAACCTCTGGGAGTCTGTCCGTGTTTCGACCCCAGAGGCTTCTTCTCTTCACTCCTCACCACAACTGAATATATCTGCTCCTTCGAAGGGTGTCAAGCACCGGCCCATTGGGGTTGCCGAGTTGGGAACCGCTCGATGGTGGCACTGCCGTAAAAGATCATCTGCTGCTGCTGGAGCCGCACCCGATCCACCCGCAACTCGGTACCTTGCAGAGCCAATCGATCCAAATCTAGGAGTGCATTCAAGTGATCAACTAAGGCCCGGCTCAGGACTAATCCATCCGCATCGCCCTCAAACACAGGATCCTCAAAACGGATGCGGCGACGGTCGAGCACCTCAATCCGACTGGAGAACCCGACTTTTAGAGCATTCTCGGCCCCTTGCTGCACATCTGCCCGTAGCTGCAACCGCCGATCTGGGGTGATGCGAATCTGCACCTGCTGAAAGGATAGGGATTGCCCCTCCGGTTCCACCTGAGCCAGCTTATCCAACACAAAGGGTGTATTGAAGGATTCAGCCAGATCAGACTCTGTGAGCACCACACGCATGGTGGCCTGTACGGGCTGCCGTAGGCGGACTCGGCCCTGCCAAATCTGGCTGAAATCGATGGCAACCGAATTGGAGAATAACTCTAATACCGAAAGCCTGAGGCCGTTGTACATCTGCAGGTGCTGACCCAGCAGCTCAAAGCCATCCACACATCCCTGCAGCAGCTTGGCCACAGGTTCCACCCGCACACGGGCCTCCAGTCGCTCCGAATGCTTGAACAAAGCACGGATGGCAGCACCCACGCCCCGGCTGACCCAATCGACAGCCGCTTGATTCTGGAGGGGCAGTTCCGGCAGGAGACCTGTGGTCATAGGAGAAGTGGATATCGTCTAGCCCAATCATAGCGAATTATTAAGAAAGGTTACAACCGCCTTCAGAATGCCCTCCGTTACCTTCAACGGGATCCCCGACCTTCCTGAATGGCCGAACGAGCCACTGCCGCGATCCCCTGATCGGTGGCCCGGGGCAGATGAAAATATCGCCCTCCTGCTAGCTCGGCTAGCTCCTGGCTAAAACCGGTGGTGACAAAGCGGCTTTGGGAATCGATCAACAGCAGTTTCAACCCGAGAGCCCGAATGCGCAGGGCAATGTCACGGAGTTCCTGTTTCAGGTCGGTGGCTTCAGATTCCTTTGCATCTTTGCTTTGGCCCAAAGAGCGACTGAGGGGAATGTTGCCGCGGCCATCGGTAAGGGCCACCAGCATCACCTGGCCCACATCTCCGGCAGTACGGGCATTCACCCCCATCCGTACCGCTTGCGTTAGGGCATGGGCCAAAGGGGATCCGCCGCCACAGGGCAGAGATTCTAGGCGACGACGGGCCAGCTCAATCGAGCGGGTGGGGGGCAGCAGCACCTCGGCGGTTTCGCCACGAAACGCGATCAAGGCGACCTTATCGCGGTTTTGGTAGGCTTCCGTCAGTAACCGCAGTGCCGCGCCTTTAGCGGATTGCATCCGATTCAGGGCCATCGAACCGGAGGCATCCACCACAAAGATCACCAAGGCCCCGGCTTTGCGAGCCAGTTTCTTGGCGCGAATATCACTTTGCTCCACGATCACCGTTCGCCCCGGTTGCTTTTGGCGGCGGCTCTGTTGGTAGGGGGCGGCAGCCCGCAGGGTGGCATCGACGGCAACCCGAGGGTGGGATCCCTGGGGCAGAATGGGCTTGATATAACGGCCCCGGTCAGCACTGAACACCAAACTGCGGGATCCCGTTTTGCCCTGTTGGTTAAGAGATTGAGCAAAGGCCAACAGGCGAGGATCGAGGGCAACACTTTCCGGGTCGAACAAAAATTCTTCCGGCAGGCTGCTGTTTTCCGGTTGGGGTTCTGTATTGTCATCCTCCGGTTCGGGATCCGACGGCTCCGACTCTGGTTCGGGAGGGGGGGGC
>NZ_JAFIRA010000023.1 GCF_022848905.1 Thermostichus vulcanus str. 'Rupite' | reverse complement strand
TGGTTAAACATCTCTGCTTTGACCGCATTGAGGTCAAGAAACTTGAGCTTGAGTGTGGTGGTGACCCGTTTCATGGGGACTATTGTATGTACTATTTCTGTTGCTGAATAAATTCAGCCTGTGCGCTCATATCCCCCGGTTGGAAACCGGGGGCTTTACGCTGCTTTTCGTAAGGCTATGAACCGAGGAACAGGTTGGTTTGGGTTGAAGTTAATGTTGGCTGCGGCAGGGATTAGCCTAGCGGTTAAATATGGTGGCCCTTACCTGGCCCTACCGGAAGAAATGCCGGTGGTGATCAGCATGATCATTCTCCCCACCCTAATCCTGTCTGGGATCCTGTGGCGCTGGCAACTGCAGTCCCCTTCTGCTCTAGAAAGACAGGCATCCGATGATACCACAGAGACAGAAAAAAGCCCCCAACCCGATTCCGATTGAGGACCTGATTTGAGTGGAACCAGAGTTCAGAACTCCCAGACTGTCAGAGTCATGGAAGGGAGCTGAGCCAACCTACTGTTGGGTGAGTCGTAAGGTTACCGTTGGGCTGGTTTGGCTGCCGGAGGTGGCTGAGAGGTTCACCTGATACACCGTGCCGGAAGCTGGAATAGGAGGTCGAACGGTGACCGTGAAACGACCTTGAGCATCTGCTTGTACGGTTTGGTTGGCCACGGTCTGTTGGGCACTGATGATGCCGCCCAAAGAGGTGGAAGCCGTCACATTGACCCGTACCGAAGCATTGGGAGCTGTAGTCCCTTGCAGGGTAAACGAAGACCCAGAAACCCGATCTCCATCCCGCACATTGGTAACCTGAGGCAAGAGGGGACTGCTGGCAGGGGTGCTCACTGTAGCTGAGACCTCTTGGGTGGTGAGACGCTGAACACCGCCGGTAGCTCCTTCGATCAATCGGGCCGGTTGCTCTGCCGTCATGAAGCGTACCTGACCGCTATTTTCCAAGCGAGCGACGACGATCCCCTCACGGGTGGTATCTTTCGCCTCGATCAACGCATTCACCACGTAGGTACCGCTAGAAACCTCTTGGGCTTGCAGGGTTTGCACTTGCCGACCATCCTGCACCAAGTAAACCGTGACGCGGCTGGAGGGAGTACCTTGTACCGTCACCAGAAGGATCTCACCAGCAGCCAAGGGGCGGTTGCCTGCGTTGTGATCTACCGAATCGATGGAGGCGCGAATCGGGCTACCGACATTAAAGCTCCAGGTGACGCGACGGGTTACCCCTTGGGTATTGGTGAACTCCAGCAGAACCTCCCGACGACCGGCAGGTAGGGGTTGAGCCGGACGGTAGGTGAAGAAATCCTTGGTGATCACGGATTGGGAGGTCACATCTTGACCATCGACAAAAACCCTCACCGTTTCCGGGCGTACACTAACACCGTCTTGGGTTCGAAAAGAAGCCGAAATGGGGGATCCCGGTTCTACATTGGTGGCTGCTTGAGCTGGGCTGGGATCCGTAATTTGCTGGGCCCTCACCGGGAGGCCCGACAACCCCACAACCGCAGCGCCAATCACCAAGGCACGGGGAAACCAGGAATGAGAGTTATCGCTCATGAGACCATCCAAAAGAAAAGATAAAGAACAGATAGACCACACAGATGACGGGCGCAGGGGCTGTTAGGACATCGACCTCGATCATCCTGTTCGCATCCTGTCATGGGAGCCTTCTCCTGTCGATACGCCTGATCCACGGATTGACCCTCCTATTGGCTCAACCTCAGCGTCAGACTTGAGCAAAGTCAGCTGCCATCTGCCGTGCGGGATCCCGCGTCCATCTTTGCAAAGTATAGAAAGCAGCCGTGAAAATGGTGTGAAGGGATCCGTTTTGACCGGCTCAACCCAATCAGTTCACAAAAATCGCCCCTGTGGCTTGCAAATCCAGGCAATGATCGCCGGAGACATCATTCACCAGACGCACTTCTACGGTGATCACATTCATGGGATCCACGCTCACCAGATATTGCACGGGAGCCAACATGGGAGTGTTGATGGCCATGCAGTTGGGGATCCGGTAGTTGCTCAGGCGCAAGGTTTCTTCTGGAGGAAATTCGAACACAGCCCGCCGCGGATCCGTAAAGCCATACTCCAAAGGCAATCCCGTCCGGTTGATAATCACCAGCTCAGAGGGCCGGTTGGGATCAAAGCGAGCTACCGGGCGATTAAACACCGCTTGATCCACACCCACGGGTAATTGGGGCAAGGCAACCGTCTCGAAAGCTGACTGAGCGGCAACAAAGTTGCCTTGATGCAAAAGTTGACCACTCATCCAGCCGCCCACCAGGACAGCCATCATTAAGCTGATTCCGTTGAAATGCTTCATGCTTCGCCTCAGAACGCGCCCTAAGAGCTGTGAACAGGAGTAACAAGGTTTGCGAGAGGGATCCACCCAGATTCATGGGTAAGGGGCTACCCACGGCTGTTTGTATTGTTGCCAAAAACCTCTGGATGGGCCAGCGTTCCTTACCGTAGGAGCGGCGGTAATTTTGCTAGCTGGGTTTCTCAACTGAGCATCTCAACTGAGCGGGTGCAGCTCTGCAATTGGCGTAGAGACTTCAGCACATCGGCGGAGGCAAGGGTTCCGTGTTCAAAGCGATAGTAAAGAAGTCCATGGTTTCAAGACATTTTTTCATGATTATCCCAGCTATTGTTGAAGACGCATTAAATTCAGGTACACTGTCACCGGAGCAAGAGGCTGTCATCTACAATCTTCTCCGTAATTACCCTTGTACAGAGTCAGATCTAAATGCTTTGGAGATTTTGCTGAACAAGTTGGTCAAACGAGAAGTTCGCTACTTATCACCTTGCGCTGAGCGAGACATCCATTTCTGCTTTTGCTAGCTAGGCTATTTCACTGTTTTGAGTGTTTTGAGATGCTGCAGGTGGCCACCCTCAGTGCTCATCTAGTGCTCATCAAAACAAAAAGGGAAACACATCTCGAAAGCCTTTGCGCAGCTTCAATAAAAAGATCAACTGTTCCACCTCTGGAGAGACCGCTCCCTCTGGATCTTGGGCGGCCAAAGCCTCTTGTAAAGCTAGGAGCTCCGTAGGCGACAGGGGTTGGTTATCAACGGGTGAACGAGCCCGTAAATCGGGTTGTGCCCGCAACACCTCTTCTGGGATTTCAGCAGCCGGAGGCAAAGCCAAAGCCACATCCCACTGACCACTGAGGAGAGCCAGTAAGCTTGTTGTTACCATCCAGCTTCGTTGGTTCATCCAGTCGGAGCTCGGTTGCTTGCTGTTTTGATCCTAACCGTTCACGCGGGAGGGGATCCCTTTTTCTCGCGCCAGAAGCGGGTTACTCGATTTCCTTTAGGCTTGACAGCGCAACACCAGCACTGTCAGGTCGTCCGTTTGATGATCAGCAAATTCCTGAAGTGCCAACTTGAGCGTATATTCCATCAGTTCTGTTGCAGAAGCATGATCTAATAAAGGCTTCAATAATGGTGAGCGATCCTTCGACAAATCAGGCCGGGCCTCTAACAATCCATCACTAAAAAGCAACAAGGCATCCCCTGGCTGAAAATAGATTACCCCCTGTTCGTAGGCATCCCCAAAAAAGGATCCCAGAGGCATTCCGCGAGGGTGCAGCTCCTCAATTTGACCCGTTTGGCGCAACATGAGGGCATGGCCATGACCCCCATCCACAAAGGTGAGTCGACGTTGCGGGATATACAATTGTGCATGAAATAGAGTAACGAAGCTTTCGGAGCGAATTAAATCCGACTCCAAAGCGTTGGCAGTATATTGAATGTTGATTAAGGGGGAAGTTTGTCGTGCTAAAGCTCGGATCGCAGCCCGCACCGTTGCCATCATCAAAGCAGCGGGTAACCCCTTACCCATAACATCTCCCAACACAAGGTTAAACAAATCGGGAGCCGGTACTTGCCAATCATAAAAATCTCCCCCAACCTCTCGGGCCGACAGGCAACGGGCCGCCAGATCAAACCCCGGCAATTCCGGTATGGTGCGGGGCAACAGTTCCTGCTGGATCTCAGCAGCGCGAGCCAATTCAATTTGCAGTTGTCTGCGTAGGGCGGCGTTTTGGCGGCGTAATTCCACGCGGGCGATGGTGCGTTGTAACACCGTCTGGAACTCTTGTGGATCGAAGGGTTTACGCAAATAGTCGTCTGCCCCCTGTCGCAAGGCATCGATAGCGACCTGCTCTGAGCCAAAGGCAGTAGTCATGATTACCGCCATATCCCACTGCTGCTGACGAATGTGTTGGAGTACCTGCAAGCCACTGATGCCGGGCATCAGCACATCCAAAAAGACCAAATCCGGCAGAAAAGAGGAGCGGTCATTTGCTGGGGGATTGGGTTGCAAGTAGGTCAACGCCACTTCACCACTGACAACCCCTTGTACCTGAAACCCTGCCGCCCCTAACCATTGGCAAAGCAACCGATTGATATCCTCATCGTCATCCACCACTAGGACTCGATTGACCGGGGTATCCGTTTGTTCACTTGTTGTGGGGAGGATCCCATCTATGGGGGATGAGTGGGCGGGGAGAGTGGGCAGTTGTGACTGCAACTCCGCCGGGGAAGAACAGACCATCACCTGATAGCCTTGGCGGGTCAGGGTATTGGCCAAGTCCAAGGGATCCTGTTCCGCCTGGATTATCCAATAGATGGGGGTTGGCTCGACCGTCCCTAATTCTAATTCTCTGGTAGGTTCTACAGGTTGATGTTGCAGGTGTTCCAAGCCCAGTTCAATCGCCTGTAGGGTATCGGGATCCGGCAGATTGGCAGCTTCTACCCAGGGCTTACAGAGGTGTTCCAGGTGGCGGGCGGCACGGCCAACATCATCATATCCATATATCCCACTCGAACCGGCCAAAGTATGTGCAGCACGGTAAAAGTCTCGGAATCGGGTCAAATCTGGAGCTCCCTGTTTGTACTGCTGCCAGAGATGTCCCAGTTGCTGGATTTTACCGGGCAATTGCTCTTGGTAAGCTACCTTTAATGCCTCAAGCTGGTGTTGAAACTGTTGGGTGGGATCCGTCATAAGGTGCCAAAGAGTGGGCTAAAAAATATTGTGTTTGCAATTGGGATCACCTCACGCCCAGGCTGTATACAAGACAGATACAAGACAGATACAAGACAGGGATCCAACTTCTGGATCCCTATCATACTCAGCCTATCTCTCTTCAGTTCAGTTAGCGGGGAGCTTCAACAATGCACTAGCTGGCTAATGCCTCAGAGCGATCCTCGATCACCCGATCTACCAAACCGTAGGCTTGTGCTTCTGTGGCTGAGAGGTAGAAGTCCCGCTCCACATCCCGCTCAATTTTCTCCAGGGGTTGGCCAGTGGTTTGGGCCAAGATCTCGTTCATACGTTTTTTCACCCGCAGGGTCTCACGGGCACGAATTTCGATGTCACTGGCCTGGCCTTGAATGGTACCAATCGAGGGCTGATGGATCATGATGCGGGAGTGGGGCAAAGCAAAGCGTTTCCCCTTCGTCCCTGCTGCCAGCAAAAAGGCTCCCATCGAGGCTGCCTGACCGACACAGACGGTAACAATATCCGGCTTGATATGGTTCATGGTGTCATAAATGGCCATGCCCGCCGTGACGGATCCCCCAGGAGAATTGATGTACATGACAATATCCTTTTGCTGATCTTGGGAGTTCAGGTACAGCATTACCCCTACAATTGTGTTGGCCAAATTATCATCAATTGCCTCACCCAAAAAGAGGATCCGTTCCTGATACAAGCGATCATCCAAATTGATCCACTGACTATAGGGTTCGCCCGGCAAACGGTATGGAACACGGGGTACTCCAATCGGCATAACCAACTCCTTGATACTGGGTAGAAAACTTGACGAATCTTTCTTTCGAAACCACAAAACTGCTCTTAGGGCTCAGCTTTGAGGATTTGCTCCGCCGTTAAATGTAGTTGCGGCAAAATGGTAGAAACAATAAGTTGGGATCCGGTTTTTTCCTCCTCTTGATATTGACCATCTGCCCACCTCAGCAATAAGATAGATTGCCTCTGTGGATCCACAATCCAATATTCTGGAATGCCACGGGCAGCATACTCTTTGCGCTTATCTTGATAATCTCGCTGTTCATTCTCCTTGCCGGGCGAAACAACCTCTACCACCAGTAACGGCGGCGGCATGTGTAACCGAATCGTTCCGCGGCCATCTCCCAGCAGGTGCACATGGGCCGGATCCAAAACCATGACATCTGGATTGCGAAATTGGGCTTTAGCTGACGGAATCTCAACTTCCACATGACCCACAGAGAGTTGAGCAGGAGGAAGGATTTGAGCCAAACGAAGGGAAAGGGCAAAAGCTATCCGAGTGTTAATTCGATCTTCTGTTGGCATTTCCCGAATGTATCCATCCTCCACCTCAACTCGCCCTTCATACGACCCATTTTGAATCGCTAAGTACTCCTCAACTGTTAGTGGCTGTGCTGGTGTTTGAACCATTGTCCTTTCCTCTCTAGGCTTGCAAAATCTGTTCAGCAATCAGAGCAAAGCCTGGAATAACCAAAGCCCTAACCCAATTCGTTCCCCCTTTTACTGATGTCTTGCTCTGAATCAGGCTCCAGAGACAGAATGGCTGTGAATCGCTGACCAAGCACCCGTATCATTTTTGGATCCCTCCCTTAACTTTTGGCTGATGCCAAAGCGGGTGCAGACTTGGCACTGACTAGTACCTGGTCGATCAAACCGTAGGCCTTGGCTTCTTCTGGGGTCATGAAGAACAGCCGCTCCGTATCCCGTTTGATCCGTTCCAGCGGTTGTCCCGTACTGCGGGCCAGTTGCTCCAGCATCATGTTGCGTATGGTCAACACTTCTTTGGTGCGGATTTCGATGTCGCTAGCTTGACCACGGGTGCCCCCATAGGGCTGGTGCAACACAATCGTGGCATTGGGCAAACTGGCCCGGAATCCTTTCGCACCTGCTGCCAGCAACATGGCCGACATCCCAATGGCATTGCCAATGCAAATCGTATGCACCGGGGGCTTGATATAATTCATCGTGTCCAAAATGGCAAAAGCCGCCGTGTCATAGCTGTAGGTGCCGGTGGAGTTGATGTACATCTTGATCGGTTTCTCCCGATCCTCATACTGCAAGTAGAGCAGTTGTTCGACAATCAACTTCGTGACATTGGCATTGGCCTCCTCAGCCAAGGGCAAGCCAAGATAAACAATCCGCTCCTGCAACAGCAACGAAGCCAAATCAGGGGGAGGGGTACGGACCGGGGCACCACCACTGTAGTAGTAGGTTGATTGCACCATACCAAAGTTCTCCTATGGGGGAATCAAAGACCAAAGACACAAATTGGGGACAAGAAAGGGATCCGCAGCAATACCGGCCAAACGGATCCCTGGGATTGGAGAGAGTAAGACCCAATACAGCTCAGGGGTTATTCTGCTCCTTGCGGCAACAGGACTCGCTCTGGCTCAGTGATCAGCACCTTCGGCTTGCGATCATCATCTACATCGATGATCGCCTCAGCGCCTTCCTTCACACGCCCGGTTAGGATCTCCTCCGCCAAGATATCCTCCAAGAGGCGTTGAATGGCGCGGCGCAAAGGACGTGCCCCGTAGCTGGGGTTGTACCCTTCATCCACCACCAACTCTTTGAAGCGATCGCTGACCGTGAGGCGGATCTTCTTCTCCGTCATGCGGTCGAATACTTCCTTGAGAAGGATATCGGCAATTTGCTTCACCTCATCTTTGTTCAGTTGCCGGAAGACGATGATCTCATCCAAACGGTTGAGGAACTCAGGGCGGAAATATTGCTTCAACTCCTCGTTTACCAAGTTGCGGATGCGGTTGTAGTTGGCATCTTCGTCGTTGCTGTTGAACTCGAAGCCCAAACTGCCCCCACCTTTCTCGATCACCTTAGAGCCAATGTTGGAGGTCATCACCAGCAAGGTGTTCTTAAAGTCCACCGTGCGGCCCTTGGCATCCGTCAGGCGGCCATCCTCCAGGATTTGCAACAACAAGTTGAACACATCCGGGTGGGCTTTTTCAATTTCGTCGAAGAGCACCACAGTGTAGGGACGACGGCGAACCGCCTCCGTTAGTTGACCGCCCTCGTTGTAGCCGACGTAGCCTGGCGGGGATCCGATCAATTTGCTAACGGTGTGCCGTTCCATGTATTCCGACATATCCAGCCGGATCATGGCCGACTCAGATCCGAAGAAATAGGCTGCCAAGGCTTTGGTGAGCTCGGTTTTACCCACCCCGGTGGGGCCCGAGAAGATGAAGCTGGCAATCGGACGGTTGGGGTTCTTCAGCCCAACACGGGCACGACGGATGGCCCGCGAAATGGCTCGTACCGCCTCCTCTTGGCCAATAATGCGCTGGTGTAGAGTATCTTCCATGTGTAGCAGCTTCACCGATTCCGTTTCGGTTAGCTTCGCCACTGGCACCCCTGTCCAGGCACTCACCACTTGGGCAATGTCCTCTTCCGTCACCTCCGGCATTTCGTCGCGGTTGTTTTCTTCCGCTTTTTTGGCAGCAGCAATGGCGCGGATCTGCTGTTTGATTTCCATTTCCCGATCCCGCAGTTCACCCGCTTTGTCGAAATCTTGGGCACGGACAGCCGCATCCTTATCTCGCAAAACTCGCCGCAGCTCTTGATCCAGTTCTCGGGCGGCTGGAGGCAATTGGGAATTGATCAAGCGCACCCGCGAGGCGGCCTCATCAATTAAATCGATGGCTTTATCGGGTAAGAAGCGATCCGAAATGTACTGATCGGCCAACTTAGCAGCAGCATCGAGGGCGATATCTGAGATCTTCAGTTTGTGGTGCTGCTCATAGCGCTCCCGCAATCCGAAGAGGATCTCGATGGTTTCTGAGACGGTGGGTTCGCCTACCATGATCGGCTGGAAACGGCGCTCTAGGGCAGCATCCCGCTCGATATGTTTGCGGTATTCATCGAGGGTGGTGGCTCCAATGCACTGCAGCTCACCCCGAGCCAAAGCGGGCTTCAGAATATTGGCAGCATCGATGGCCCCTTCGGCGGCTCCTGCCCCGATTAGGGTATGGACTTCGTCGATGACCAGGATGACATTGCCGGCCCCGCGAATCTCATCCATGATTTTCTTGAGGCGCTCTTCAAATTCACCCCGGTACTTGGTTCCGGCCACCAGCAGGCCAATATCCAGGCTGACCACCCGCTTTTCTGCCAGGATGTCCGGTACATCCCCTTGGACAATGCGCTGCGCCAAGCCCTCAGCAATTGCGGTTTTGCCAACCCCAGGCTCCCCGATGAGCACCGGGTTGTTTTTGGTGCGGCGACCAAGAATTTGAATCACCCGCTCGATCTCCCGCATCCGACCGACCACGGGATCCAACTTGCCCTCTTGAGCCAATTGGGTCAGATTCGAGCCGAATTCGTCCAGAGTCGGGGTTTTGGTACGACCTTGAGATCCGCCCCCAGTGGTGACTTCGGCGGTTTCCCCCAACATACGAATCACTTGGGTGCGCACCTTGGACAGATCCACCCCCAGATTTTCCAGGACACGGGCTGCCACCCCTTCTCCTTCCCGGATCAGGCCGAGGAGCAGGTGTTCGGTGCCGATGTAGTTATGGCCCAGCTGACGGGCCTCTTCTAGAGACAGCTCTAGTACTCGTTTGGCGCGGGGAGTGAAGGGGATCTCTACAGCCACAAAGCCGGATCCACGACCAATAATTTTCTCTACTTCAATACGGGCATCCTTCAAGTTCACTCCCATGGACTTGAGAACTTTGGCGGCGACCCCAGTGCCCTCGCCGATTAACCCCAATAGAATTTGCTCGGTGCCAACGAAATTGTGACCCAATCGTCTGGCTTCTTCTTGCGCCAGCATGATCACCTTGATGGCTTTTTCCGTAAAGCGTTCAAACATGATCTTAGGCTCCCTATGCCTGCATCAAGGCGGACTTGATAGGGCTAATCCTAACACAGGATCTGGGGAGACCAAGGGACGGTAAATACCCCAGACTGGAATTGTCTGGGGCTGAGACGCGCCTGGAGAGATTTGAACTCCCGACACCGTGGTCCGTAGCCACGTGCTCTAGTCCACTGAGCTACAGGCGCAATTTACCCAATGCGATGAAAATTGGGCAACCACGGTTGAATGTCTGTCCGCAGTGGACCTTAATATCAATGTGGCTCAGGTATTCTAGCACAAACGTGACGTTTGGGAAGTCTGGCGGAAGTGTAAATATCCGTCAGCATTGTCCATGCCAACTCTGGAGGAGATCTCCCCCCACTTCTAAGCCTGACTGGTGACTGGCGGTGGAGAGGACTTGTCTCCACACTTGGCCATCCCGTTGCCACAGTCTGATCCGCAGGTGGCCAGCTAAGGTGTCTCGACAGTTGCGCTGCATCCCTTGCGGGCCAGGGGTAAAAACCGTCTGCCCAGGTTCTTGAGTATCGCCCTGCAGTTGAATGGCCCAGGTGGAGCTTTGCCCCGCAACTTGCCAAGACCCCCAGGGATCCACTTGCCAAGTTAGCTGAGCTTGTCCAGGTCGCCATTCTAAAAAAGGCTGGGATCCCCAACCGTGCAGACTGATGAGGGCCACTTCTTCTGTGCGGGCGAGCACTTGCCGTTCGGCACCGGCACAGGTGAGGCTAAGACGGGGGTGATCTGGGAAGGCATTGCACTGGATCCAAAACCAGCGCCGGGGGAAGCTTTGTCCCCAGTTTTTTTCCGCGTAGACGGGAGCACGCTGAAACTCATAGCGCTTGCCACTCCATTCCACCCAGCCGCTGGCCAAACCGTGGGCCATCAAAATTTGCCAACCCGGTTCAAAAATGGGCAGATAAGACCCAATCCCCATCGTTGCTTGCGGTGGGATCCCGTAGGCATAATCGGGCTGAATGCGGTAAAGCCAACGAACTGGTTCGGGACAAAGGGGATCTGGCAAAACGCCTTGGTTGAGGTGGGCAGTGAACTGGTAGCCACTGGAGAGGGTCTGAAAGAAAGTAAGAGCCTCTTGAAGTCCGGTGGGGTTGGGATGATGGATCCCCTCCTGAAATGCACCCCAGTGGCCGAGGGCGAGGTGATCCCGCTCTGCCCAAAACCCTTTGGGATTCGGGAACGTGCGCCAACAAAGCTGATCCCGGGGCCCCAACACCTGCGCCATGCCCCCCTGCTGCGGATCGATGGCGTACATAAAGGAAAAACTGACGGGATCCGGATTGTCTAAATCCGAGGTACAGGGCAACGTGACGCGAGTATACCAGCCCTCGAAAAACGGCTTCGTCCAACCATCCCAGTGGTAGCCCGCATGGGGTAGGGATCCCTTCAAAGCAATGCCCAACCCAACTGATGGGTTTGGGCAGGTGGCAGAAAAACAGCGAGAGCTCAGCTTGTTGATCATAGGACTTTGACCATAAATTTTTATCTATGATAATCAAAGAAATAATTATGTTGCATCTATATCTCTCTACCTTTACGATGACAGCAAGCTAAGGGTTTAAGGATTTCTTGAGGTTTTGTGTCCGGTATCCGCCGTTAGCTTCTTTCAAGTTTGCACGACAATTCCAATCCTTTACACGAGGTGTGCATGAAATCACGTCGCAGTTTTCTGCTGTCTGCTGGTGCGGCTACAGCGGGCAGTCTCCTCAGCGGCAGCCTAGCACGGGCCAGTTCTGGCTACTGGATTGCCCAGGCAAGCGGCCCAGAAACCCCCAACATTAAGCTGGGTTTTCTTCCAATCGTTGAGGCAGCGCCGCTGATTATCGCCAAAGAAAAAGGCTTCTTTAGTAAGCATGGCATGACAGGTGCGGAAGTTCTCAAACAAGCCAATTGGCCCTCCGCCCGTGACAATGTGGTGATTGGTTCGGCAGGGGGAGGAATTGATGGAGCCAAATGGCAAATGCCGATGCCCCATTTGATTCACACGGGTGCCATTACCAATAACCAACCCGTGCGCATGGCAGTTTTGTGTCAGTTGGTTACCCAGGGAAATGGAATTGCCATTGCGGGTATGCACGCGGGTAAAGGCATAGGTTTGGACATTTCAGGAGCAGCAGACTACATCAAAAACTTTGCCTCCACCAACGGACGTAGATTCAAGGCGGCTTTTACATTTCCCAATGCCAATCAGGATTTTTGGATCCGCTATTGGCTAGCTGCTGGGGGTATCAATCCGGATCAAGATATTGATTTGTTGGCAGTTCCACCGGCTGAAACTGTGCAGGGCATGCGCAACGGCACCATGGATGCCTTCAGTACTGGGGATCCTTGGCCCTACCGAATTGTGGCCGATGATATTGGCTTTATGGCCGCTCTCACCCATCAAATTTGGCCCTTCCACCCAGAAGAATATCTGGCTGTTCGTGCCGACTGGGTAGAACAGAATCCCAAAGCGACGCAAGCCGTCTTGATGGCGGTAATGGAAGCACAGCAGTGGTGTGATGATCCTGCAAATCGAGAAGAGTTGGTGCAGATTTTGTCACGCCGTGACTATCTGAATGTGCCGGTCGATGTTCTCACCCCTCCCTATCAGGGCAACTACGAAATGGGAGATGGTAAGCCAGCCGTTCAAGATTTCAACGCTGGGCCGTTGTATTGGGAGGATGGTCGCGGCAGCGTCTCTTATCCCTACAAGAGCCATGATCTTTGGTTCCTCACTGAATCCTTGCGTTGGGGCTTCCATGCTCAATTCATTCCCGATTTGGATGTGGCTCGTCGCTTAGTGGATGAGGTGAACCGGGAAGATCTGTGGCGAGAGGCAGCCCAAGCGCTGGGGGTTAAGAATATTCCCAGTAGCACCTCGCGGGGTACAGAACGCTTTTTCGATGGCGTGGTGTTTGATCCACAGGATCCACAGGCCTATCTGAACAGCTTGAAGATTAAAAGAGCCTAAGCGTACTCTTGCTGTTTGTGATTTGTTTGAGATTGTTGTTGGGATCGTTATGTCCTACAGCGTCTTGTAATTGAAAACTCCAAATTTGTTTTTGTGGTAATGGGCTTATCTTGAACATCTTTGGGGTTTCACTCTGTTGAACTACAGGACGGACGCTGTGGGCCTAATCGATAGATTTTTATCATTTTTGGATTCGTCATGTTGGCTTTAATTCATGTCCCCCATGAATATTCTTATTCTAGGGATCCCTTCTTTGAAAAGTCGAGGAAGACTGACTTAGCTAAGCTAATCTTGTCCGTGGCGATTGGGTTGCTAGGCTTTTCGATTGCACTAAGAGTTTTGTTGAACTTGGAAACCCTGTGCATGCCCACTAAGGCAAGAACCAAAATGGACCAAAATCCGTGTCTTATTTCTCGAATCCTGTAAAATCCATTCGAGCTCTGAAAAGCTTCAAATAATTGTCCTCTATCTGCTGCTAACCCATGACCACAACACTTTCTGCTCCTGCTTCTAAGCCCAAGACTACAAAAGTTGATCTGGCAAAATATCGAGATCAAATTCTGCCGCCTATCGTTGGGGTAATCGGATTTTTGCTCATCTGGCAAGCCCTAGCCAGCTCTAATCTGATTCGGCTGCCGGGGCCGTGGGATGTGTGGATGGATGAGCGGAGTCGATATCTTATTCTCCACCCTTGGTATCGCAACAGTGATCTGGATCAGGGTTTACTCCGCCAAACTCTAGCTAGCTTACAGCGAGTGGCGATTGGTTACTGTAGTGCTGGATTGGTGGGTATCGCCCTAGGCATTTTGGTGGGGAGTAGCGTTTGGATCAATCGCGCTTTGGATCCCATTTTTCAGTTTCTGCGGATGGTGGCTCCTTTGGCATGGGTACCGATTGCCTTAGCTGCCCTTCAACGCAACGAGCCGGCTGCCCTTTTTGTGATTTTTATCACCTCAATTTGGCCGATTTTGATTAACACAGCCGTAGGGGTGCGACAGATCCCAGAAGACTACATCAATGTTTCGAAGGTGCTCAAGCTATCCAAGGTGGATTTCTTTTTTAAGGTTTTGTTGCCCTCAGCTCTGCCCTATATGTTCACTGGCCTACGCATTGGAATTGGCTTGTCTTGGTTGGCCATTATTGCGGCAGAAATTGTTATGTCTGGAGTGCCGGGGATTGGATTTTTCATCTGGGATGCCTATCAGCAAAATTATGTTACTGAGATCATTGTTGCTGTTGTCTATATCGGAGCAGTAGGGTTGCTTCTGGATCGTTTAATGTCTGTTTTGCAAAGCAAGATAGCGAGTCGATAACATTTCGAGCCCTCACTGAATTGGGTTCCTCAGATTAAATGAGCTGGTGAACTGGGAGGTTTTTGTGTCTGTACTGGTAAATGTGGAACAGGTGGAAAAGACTTTTGGGCTGCCTGGAGGTCAAGAATATCTCGCGCTTAAAGGGATTGATCTGCAAATTCATCGAGGTGAGTTTGTTTCTTTGATTGGACATTCCGGCTGTGGGAAATCCACCCTTTTGAACATGGTGGCGGGGTTGTCTTTGCCGACGGGTGGGATCGTGGCTTTGGATGGACACACCATTACAGCTCCTGGCCCGGATCGCATGGTGGTGTTTCAGCACTATTCTCTTTTGCCCTGGCTAACGGTGCGGCAAAATGTTGCCCTGGCAGTGAATGCAGTTTTGAAAAACTATTCTCAGGCAGAGCGTCAACAGATCATCGAAGAGCATATAGATTTGGTGGGTTTACGCCATGCTGCCGATAAACCTCCGGCCCAGCTATCAGGGGGCATGAAGCAGCGGGTGGCCATCGCCCGTGCCCTGGCTTTACGACCTAAGGTATTGTTACTTGATGAACCGTTTGGTGCTCTCGATGCCCTCACGCGAGGCAATTTACAAGAGCAATTGATGCGCATTTGTGAAGAACATCAAATGACCACTCTGATGGTCACCCATGATGTGGATGAAGCCGTGTTGTTATCGGATCGGGTGGTGATGCTCACCAATGGGCCGGGATCCCGAATTGGCAATATCTTAACCATCGATATTCCTCGCCCCCGCCGTCGTTTGGAGGTGGTTAATCATCCCAGTTACTACAGCTACCGCAGCGAAATTATCTACTTTTTGAATCAGCAAAAACGGATCAAACAGTGGCGTGCCCGCAAGGAGGCAGTGATTGCCCGGCATGGCTTGGAAAAGATCAATCTAGACATTGGCTTTGTGCCCCTGACCGCCTGTGCCCCGCTAGCAGTGGCTCAAGAGAAAGGCTTTTTTGCCAAGCATGGCCTGGAGGGAGTCAATCTGGTACGGGAAACCAGTTGGCGTGGGATCCAAGATGGTATCCATGGAGGCTATTTGGATGCTGCCCAAATGCCTGCGGGCATGCCGGTGTGGATGTCTCTGGGTGGAGGAGACAATCTGCCACAGCCGATGGTAACCGCCCTCACCCTGACTCGCAACGGCAACGCCATTACTCTACATAGGCGCTTCTATGAGCAAGGGATCCATACCCTTAGCCAATTGAAAGCCTACATTTTGGATAGCCCCAGCCGTCAACTCACCTTTGGAGTGGTGCATCCCAGTTCGATGCACAATTTGCTGTTGCGCTACTGGCTAGCAGCAGGCGGGATCCACCCCGACCGAGATGTGGTACTGAAAACCTTGCCCCCAGCTCAAATGGTGGCCAATCTAACGGCGGGCAACATTGATGGCTACTGCGTGGGGGAACCCTGGAACCTGCGGGCAGCTCTGGAGGGAAGCGGTTTTACAGTGGCTACTGATCTAGAGATTTGGCTGGGGCATCCCGGCAAGGTCTTGGGGGTGCGGGAGGATTGGGCTAGGGCCTACCCGAATACCCACATTGCTCTGGTGAAAGCACTTATGGAAGCCTGCCGCTATTGTGAGGATCCCGCCCATCACGAGGAAATTCGGGAGATCCTCAGCCGACGGGCCTACCTGAGCACCGACAAAAGCTACATCCATCTGGGGGATCCCCATCGCATCACCTGTGACCTGGATACCCCGATGCGGGAATATGCCCACCATCAGTTCTTCTTGGGAGCCGGCAACCGCCCGAGTCGAACGGAGCATCTGTGGATGATGACCCAAATGGCCCGCTGGGGGGATCTGCCCTTCCCTCGCAACTGGGTGGAGATCCTAGAGCGGGTCTGTCAAGTAGGAGTCTTCAGTACAGCAGCCCGTGAATTGGGCATTGATGTTTCCTACCAACGGCAGCCCATTCAATTGTTCGACGGGATCCCGTTCCAGGGTGAGGATCCGGTGGCTTACCTGAATAGCCTAGCGATCAAACACGACATCTACATGGCGGAGGTGGCTTTGGATCGGCGGCCTGTGTTGCTTTAGATATTCGCCTGCATGATACCCTTCATTTCACCAGCTCCTAATTAAAATCCCAAGTTGGAGTAATCGAAAATGACGACGCTCTTGACTGCTGCTGCCAAAATTCAAATCGATACAAAACCTTACTTGTGCATTGAGAATCTCAGTAAGACTTACTCTACCCCCAAAGGTGACTATCCAGTTCTGCGGGATATTAACCTGAACATTCAAGAGGGAGAGTTTGTCTGTTTGATCGGACATTCTGGCTGTGGTAAGACCACTTTACTCAATATGGTTTCTGGTTTTGCTCAGCCCACTAGTGGCTCTGTGCAACTGAAAGGGAAGCCCATTACAGCCCCCGGCCCGGATCGGATGGTGGTGTTTCAGGGCTATGCCCTATTGCCTTGGCTAACAGTTTTTGAGAATGTTTACTTGGCAGTCCAGTCGGTTTTTCCCCAGAAAAGCCAATCGGAAAAATATCAAATTGTCGAGGAACATCTGCAGTTAGTGGGGCTGGGGGAAGCAGCTCAGAAGTATCCCCCACAAATTTCGGGAGGGATGAAACAGCGGGTAGCCATTGCTCGTGCTCTAGCGATTCGCCCGGAGGTGTTGATTTTAGATGAACCCTTTGGGGCTTTGGATGCTATTACCAAGGAGGAACTTCAGGAGGAGCTATTACGCATTTGGGATGAACACCGCTGCACAGTTTTGATGATTACTCATGATATTGATGAGGCGCTATTTTTGGCTGACCGTTTGGTGTTGATGACCAACGGCCCTGCTGCTACTATCGGGCAAGTGGTAACTATTCCTTTTGCTCGTCCCCGTGACCGGGAACGGATCTTGGAGGATCCGCAATACTACCGCCTGCGCAATTCCATCCTCAGTTACCTCTATGGACATGAGGCCAACCCGGAAGCAGCCCACTAACGATACGGAACGTTTCACAAACGCCAACGCTTCTCGTCCTACGGACAAACTGGAGGGTCATCGCGGCCTGTATGGCACAACGCTAGTCAGCATGGCGGAGCACTTTTTTATATTTGTTTGTATTTGTAATCTAGTCCTTGCTGGGTAGAAGCGGTGTAATATACTCTAACAGTTCAGGAATGTTGGTTTTAACCACTTCCCAGACCAAATCGAGCGTGACTTCATTGTAATCGTGAACCAGTCGATCGCGCATTCCAGCAATCCTTCTCCACTCAATGGTTGGATGCTGAATACGAAACTCGGTTGAAAGTCGCTTGACCACTTCACCCAGAACTGTAATTTCGTAGAGGATGGCAAATTGAGTCCTTTCATCGTGCTGGAATTCAGCTTCAGTCATGTTGGCAGTTAGGCGGAGAATCGCTTGACAGAATTTGGCAATGTCAAGCAGATAAGACTGGTCTTGATGCATAGATTATCTGGGCAGTGTTCAAAATATTTTTGCGTCGAATCCAGTTATCGCTATCCACAATAGAACGCTTTTCGATCAGGTCAACTTCACGCCCAATCATATCCTCTAGTTGGTATTCCATGCCAACGAGATCCATGAGGCTTAGATGTGGATTAGCACTGCGGTCAAAAACCACCAGCATGTCGATGTCACTGTCAGGCTTGAAGTCGTCGCGCAGAATAGAGCCAAATAGTGATAGTTCAAGGATATGATGCTGTTTGCAGAAGTCAGTGAGTTTTTCTGGTGTAAGGTTAAGTCGTTCATAAATCATTTTTTGATCGATCATCTGATTCCTCCTTTTGCTTTTTTTATTTGCAATTGCCATCCTCACCCTATGTGCCACTAGATTTTGCCTTCATCCCCCAACCTCTTCGCCCAGGCAGGGTTTCGTCGTTTCTGTCGTGAGCCTCCCGCACTAAACGCAATCTTGAAATCTTATAGTCCTTTGCGCCAAGGGCACGCTAGCGCGACCGTTAGTCACCTAGTATGGGGTTAATCCCCCTCGGGATAGCGGTGCGGAGCACCCTAGCCCTTTTGAAATTCTGAAAGGGGTTAGGGACACAACCGTTGTTGTAGCAAACCTACCTTCACTTTTGGGGTGGCGCAGCCTGCCGTAGGCATTGTTGCTACGCAACGCTAATGCTACGCGACACGCGACTGCGGAGCATGAAAGGGCTGTATGTAGCCAGGTATGTGTGTTTAATCTCTCCCAGATGGCGCTTTAGGGATCCACCCGTGAGCTATGGCGTTGTTGCTGTCCTAACCGGGAATTGAGCAAGATCACTGGCAAAATCCCCACCAACACGATCGCCAGAGCTGGGGCCCCTGCTTCCGCTAGACGTTCATCAGCCGCCATCCGATAGGTTTGTACCGCCAAGGTGTCGAAGTTAAAGGGTCGCAACACCATTGTCGCTGGCAACTCTTTCATCACATCCACAAACACCAGGATCATCCCCCCCAGGATCCCTCCTGCCATCAATGGCAAATGCACCCGCCAGAGGGTACCCAGGGATCCCTGCCCCAGGCTGCGAGCCGCCTCATCCAGACTGGGGGGGATACGCATCAAAGTAGCTTCAAGGGTCGAAAGAGATACCGCCAAAAATCGCACCAAGTACCCAAAAATGAGGGCCGTGATCGTGCCGCTGAGTACCAAACCAGGCGGTTGTTGGAAAAGCACCTGCCGCAGATGACTCAAAACCTGATCCAGCCGCCCCAAGGGGAGCAGCACCCCTACCGCAATCACTACCCCCGGCAGAGCATAACCCAAAGAAGACAGCTGCACCGCCAGCCGCAGACCCCAGTGGGATCCTACCCGTTCCAATGCCTGCATACGCAGCCCATAGAGCACCAATACCGACACCAACACAGCAATAACCGCCGTAACCGTTGCCAGCGTCAAACTGTTTTGGGCATAGCTCCAGAAGCGACGCCCCAGTCCCCCCTGCCGCAGAGTCATATTGAGGAGGATCAAAGCCGGTACAGCAAAGCCCAATCCAATCGGGATCCCACAGGCTAGCCAAGCCCCCACCGCTCGGATCCCTCGCAACACATACCGACTGGCAGCGGGTTTGCAGCCCTGGCGATAGTAGCGTGCCCGCCGCCGCATCGCTTGTTCCCCGACAATGAGCAGCAGCACCAGCAGCAGTAAGAGTGCGGAAAGTTGGGCAGCCGCCACCGGGTTGCCTAAGGCTGTCCAGGTTCGGTAAATGCCCGTTGTAAAGGTGTCTACCCCGAAGTAGCTGACGGTGCCAAAATCGTTCAGGGTTTCCATCAACGCTAACAGGGTGCCAGCGACGATCCCTGGTCGGGCCAACGGCAGTGCCACCCGACGAAAACTGGCCCAAGGCCCATAACCCAGGGAGCGGCTCACCTCCAAGCAAGCCACTGATTGTTCTTGAAAGGCCAGTCGCGCCGACAGATAGACATAGGGGTACAGGGTGAGAATCAAAAGGAGTGTCGCTCCCCACAGAGAGCGGATGTTGGGGAACCAGTAGTCGCCAATGCCCCAGCCAGTGATCCGCCGCAACCAAATCTGAAATCCACCGGTCACTTGTAAAAAATCGGTATAGGCATAGGCCAAGACATAGGTGGGAGCGGCCAAAGGCAACACCAGCAACCATTCCAACCAAGCCCGTCCCCAAAACTGGCACATGGTCACCAGCCAAGCGGTGCCACTCCCCAGCAAAACCACACCCACAGCCACCCCCACCATCAGCAGCAGGGAATTGCGCACGTAGAGCCCCAAGACGGTTCCAGCCAGATGTTCCCAAACCTGCCGTTCATCCGCAAAAAGACTCAACAATACGGTCAAAGTTGGGATCAGAATCAGACCCGTCAGAGCCAAAGTCAGCAGTGCCCAGCCATTGAGCCAACGGAACCGAATCCTCCCAAGGGAGCTGCCAAGCTGTTTGCTTAAGGTTGGCCAAGCCAGTTTGCTCATCAACCGCAGGTGAAATCGACAAGATTGGGTGAAAACTCTTTTCTATTCTCAGGTAAAAATGAGGGATCCCGAAGATCAGAATCCCTCAGACAGCCCTGGAAATGCCTTCTACCCATTGAACTCAGACCCTAACAGGCAGGGAGATCCCCCAGGGATCCCCACACACCAAGCCCTACTTCCAGCCCGCCCGATCCATGACCATCAACGCATCTGGGGTAACTCGACCAATACTGGCGGCGTTGAGGGTATCTTCTTTAAAGCTGCCAAAGCTTGCCACCACTGAATCGATCTCCGCTCCTGGCAAAACTGGGTATTCATTATTGCTCTGGGCAAAAATGGCTTGGGCTTCTGGCCCAGAAAGGAACTCAAGGAACTGAATGGCTGCTTCTTTGTTGGGAGCAGTTTTCAAAATACCAGCCCCGCTAACATTGACATGGGTGCCGCGATCCTCCTGGTTGGGGAAAAACACACCGATCTTTTCGGCCACCGCTCGATCTTCGGGATTATCGGACTTGATCAGGCGGGGTAGGTAGTAGGTGTTGGCCAAGGCCACATCCCCAACACCGGCGGCAACGGCCTTGATTTGATCCGTATCTCCCCCTTCCGGCGGACGGGCAAAGTTGGCCACCAAGCCCCGCGCCCATTCCTCGGTTTCCGGGATCCCGTTGGCCAAAATGATCGAGGCGGTTAGGGATTGGCTGTACACATTGCTGGAGGAACGGGTGAGCACTTTCCCCCGCCACTTCGGATCGGCCAGATCCTCGTAGGTGGACAGTTCGCTGGGATCCACCCTGTCCTTGTTGTACATGATCACCCGCGCCCGTTTGGTCAGGCCAAACCAATGTCCTTCCGGATCCCGTAAAGACTCCGGGATATTGTTCGATAACACCTGGGATTCAATTGGTTGAAACAGCCCCTCATTTTGGGCGCGCCACAACCGGGCAATATCCACTGTCATGAAAATGTCGGCAGGACTGTTGGCCCCTTCACTGCGAATCCGCTGGGTGATTTCGTCGGCATTGCCTTGTACCCAGTTGACAGTAATGCCAGTTTTTTCCTTGAACAGGTCGTACAACTCTTCATCGGTGCCGTAGTGACGGGAAGTGTAGAGGTTCACCTCCTGGTTAGCACCGTGGGCCGGACGCAAGAAAGAGCCCGCCGCCAAGGCCACAGAGCCGAGAGAGGCTCCACTGACAAACTGCCGCCGCGATAAACGCATACACAACTCCTAAGCTCAAAAAATCACGAAAAAACCCATCACCGGCAAAGCCGACGATGCCTCTCTCTGGTGAGAGATCACACAAAAGCCACACCACCGAGGCGGAGGTGACTTGCCTGAACCTGGAGGAATCCAAAGAGATGGAAACCAAAACCGGCCACCTCAGGCCCAGCTTATTGAGACTTCTATTCAAGAATTTTTCTCTGGGCTTAATGATAGAGGATCCCAGGTGTCAGGTCAAGCTGTTAGTAGTTATTCTCATTTGCCGGCGCTTAGGGTTTGAGGGATCCAATTTGTCCGGGTGGAATTAAGGGCAATCGAGGCTGGCAAACACCTGTTCGGCTTGGAGTAAGGCGTTGTTACCGGTGGAGATGAGCAGAAACAGGAGCAGGTCTTCTTGGTGCAAGACTGCTGATTGATAGACGACACTGGGAACTGTTGTGGATCCCTCTTGCTCCTCTCCTTCTAGAATGAGCAGAGAGGCGGATTGGTCACAGAGGCGGCGGGACTCGTTGCGTTCAACTGTAATCACCTGCTTTCCGGCACGAGACTCACTCACCCATTCTCTCACCTGCTCCCGAAAGCTGGCCTCCAGCTCCTGCCGGTCATTCTCATTCAGTACCTCGGCGTCCACACGGCCCAGCATCAGGATTGTGCTTCCATCACGATTGGTTACCCCGGCAAACTCAATTGGCCCAAGGTGGAAACTGACCATTCCCTCTGCGCCACCGGGGAGTTGATGTTTGAAGATGGTTTGGGCTTTTGCTTCCACCGCTGTGGAGTCGAGGGTAAACCCGGTCACCTCCCGCAATACCCGCGACAGATAGTAGCCTGCCGCAACACAGGATCCCACCCCCAGCACCAGGAGCAGTCCGCAGCCGAGGGCTACTCCACGCCAGGGAAAGCCAGAACGGGGATCCGGTTGAGTGGAAGTCATAGCAAGGGCCTCAGCCCGCAACGTTGGGTGAATTGAGTGTAGCAAGGCGTGTTCACCTAAGTGGGATTCTCGAAGACTTGGAAGACAGGAACTCCCTTGAGTATCTTTTGGAGTGTCCCTTGGCAGGAGGAGGCCGTGGCAGGATATGGCTCGCTCCCTTTCTGACTTGCCCCAACTACAGCCACAAGACGACGGCAGGGATCCCGAGGCTGCCATTCTGGTGTGTGGCTATAACGATTTGGTGGAGCTGACTTTACAGGCTTTGGAGGCTTTTGGACAACGGGCCCTGGTGGTGGATCCGCAGCCGCTGCCCACCCCAATTCACCGCTGGCGGCAGTTGCGAGGGGATCCCCGCCAACGGGAGGTGCTGCAACGGGCCGGGATCGAGCGGGTCAAGGTGGTGTTGCTGCTGCAGGACGACGACCAAGCCAATTTCGAGCTGGCCTTGCTGATCCGCGATCTCAACCCCCAGGTGCGCATCATTTCTCGCCTGTTTAACCGCAGCATCGCCTCTTACCTCGACTCGGTGTTGCCACAACACTTTTCTTTGTCGGTGGCTGCCCTGGCTGCCCCGGCCTTTGCTCTAAAAGCCGTGTCCGATGAATTTGTCGGCTACTTCGAGTTGCCCCAGCTGGACTGGCAAAAGGCAATCCTGCCCTCGGAATTGGCGGATCCCTTGTCCCTTACCCCACCCCAGGAAACCACTCTTTGGAATGTGGTGGATCTCACTATTGAAGATAATTCCCGCCTGTTGCACATGCCGCTATCGGAATTGGAAGAAACCTTCGGAGCACGGGTGCTGTTTCATTACCCGGTGGATGGACTTTCCGACTTTTCCGAATACCGAGTTTTCGATGATTTCGATCACGAGGCGGAGCTGATCGAGGGGGATCGCATTCTGGTGATTTGTGATCCGAAAGCCTATTTGCAACTGTTGGAGCGCAACGGGCGGCGCGGATCTTCACGGGCGCAACGGTGGGCCAGCGGGCAGGTGGAGGATAAACGACAATGGCGACAAACCCCTTGGCAGTGGGGATCCCTGCTGGTCAAAACCCGACAAGCCCTGCTGTCTCGGTTGCGCACAGGGCTAAAGGGGCTCCTGCAGATCAAACCAATTGTGCGTACCCTCACCCTCACCTTGGGGGCGATGTTAGTGCTGGGGGTGATCAATTTCCAAGTTATCGGCAAATCCGTTATCGATGGATTGCTGCTGACGATTGTGGTGCTGACGGGCGGCTATGGGGACATTGACGATTTTCAGCAACCAGAAACGCCGCTGCCGGTGAAAGTGCTGGCGGTCTTCATGACCTTGGTGGGGGCCGCCTTGGTGGGTTTGGTTTACGGGTTGGTGACCGATAAGTTGGTGAGCAGTCGCTTTGGCTTAGGGCAGGCGGCACGGATGCCGAAGCAGGATCATGTGGTGATCGCAGGTTTGGGACGGCTGAGCTATTTGGTGCTACAACTGCTGCGGCAAATGGGCTACGAGGTGGTGGTGCTGGAGCCGGAGACCCAAAATCCGCTGCTAGAAGCGGCAAGGCGGGAGGGGGCTGTGGTGATTCAAGGGAATTATGCCCTAGCTGGAACCCTAAAACAGGCCCATATCGAGGGCAGCCGCTGTCTGATTTGTACCACCCCTAACGATCTCACCAATCTGGAAACAGCCCTCACAGCCCATACCCTTCACCCTGGCATCCGTACCATTTTGCGGGTGGCGGATCCGGAGTTGGCGGAGCGGATGCAGCGCCACATCCAAACCCTCGGGATCAGCTACAGTGCCACGGGGTTGGTTGCCCCGGCTTTTGCCACCGCTGCCCTGGTGGGATCCGTGTATGGCACGCTGGCTTGGGAAGGGGAAACCCTCCTGGTGACTTTGCTGGAGGTTTCCGCTCAGACCCACTACCTAGGGCTGTCGCTGCGACAGTTGGCCCACGATTACGATCTAGTCATCCTCTGGTATCAAGCGACGCGGGGTAAACCTGAGATTTTCCCAAAGCTCTGGCAGAAGGCAGGAGAACAGGTTCTGAAGGAGGGGGATCGACTGTACGTCATGGGAGCGGTGGGATCCCTGATTCGCTTGGCCCAGCAACGGCCTTTCCCGCCAGAGCTGTACCAGGTGCAGCTTTTGGAGTACCACAACCCTTACTTTGAAGATGAAATCCTTTCTGCCCTCTCTTTTTATGCCCAGGTGCCCAAGGCAGCCCTTAGGTCTCTGTTGCACCATCTTCCCATCCCAGTCAGTCCACCCCTGCCGCGGGATAAGGCCATTAAGCTGGCCCGACAATTACGCAAAATGAGTACGGAGGTGCAGATGCTTGCTCAGGTGCAAGAAATGGCGGATCCCGTCCCTAAGCCAGCCTAACTTAGTTAAGGGTTGGGTTTCTGCGCTACCAAGCGCACAAAGCGGTTCTGGTTGTAAAGCCGTTGGGCCACCACGTTGACACTCCCCCGGTTAGAAACCGGGGGATTCTCCCTTCTAGCTCCCCACAGCTTGAAGCTGTGAGGGATTCATGGAGTTCAGGGGATTGCCAAATACCCCATCCCCTGAGCCGACCCTACCTATTACGGGCAGGGCTTCTTTTAGACTCAAGGGACACGAAAACCCGTCCCACTGGGCTAGGTTCATTGCGGCATTCCAGTCTGCATCACAGCAATACCCGTCCTGCCCGGTGAACAGATACCCACTCCTTTTCCCAATCAATCCTGTCCTGTGGTCGGTTTTGGATGTGTAGGCAGCAGGACGTTTATGCAGCGTCCTACCCGCCATCTCCAGCTTGTAGGCAACCTTCCACTCCAGGTCGTAGTACGACCAGGTATGGCGCGATTTCCCGGCATCCGAACGCGCCTTCTGGCTCTGTCTGGATTGGCGAATACCCGAGAGGTCTTCCATCCACACATCCGCATTTACCGCCTTGGCAAACCGCACAATGCGGCGGCTCACGGTGTGGTTGACCGCCCTCATCCACCGGGCTTCTTTGCGCTCCAGTCGCTTAAGTGCTCGGTATTTACCCGCCTGTTGCAACTGGGCACGACGCTTCTGGAAACGACGACGACGATAGGCTATCTCTCCACCCCCAAAAAACACCGCTCGACCCCAACGGGTGGCCGCCACCGCCAAACGGTTCTGCCCCCGGTCAACACCCAGCCGCTCCGTACTCTTCACTTCGGGAACTTCCCAAGTGATAGATACAACCGCGTACCAACAGCCCCGTAGCTTCATGAGTTTCAAGGTTCCCCGTTCACAATCCTGCTCAGCCAAGATGCGCTCAAGACGCTCGGCATAGTAGGAACTGCTAACCTCAAGGGGAACCCGCTTGTCACCCTGAATCGTGGGAAAACTCACCGAGTAGGTGCTACCTACTTTGTGCAGCTTCCAGTTTTGGTTGTTGACCTCTGGCCAGAACACTTTGAAGTGTTTGACCCGCTGGCCGGCTTTCCCCTTCAGGACACGAATCACCTGGTTGGAGAGGGCCGACTTGAGTGGGGTTACCACTTTGGCGGTTGTTAATGCTTTTCGTTCCTTTGGACTGATGCGGAGCAGTTCGTTTGCCAGTTCGGTTGTCGCACAAACCGTCTGGTTAAACATCTCTGCTTTGACCGCATTGAGGTCAAGAAACTTGAGCTTGAGTGTGGTGGTGACCCGTTTCATGGGGACTATTGTATGTACTATTTCTGTTGCTGAATAAATTCAGCCTGTGCGCTCATATCCCCCGGTTAGAAACCGGGGGCTTTACGCTGCTTTTCGTAAAGCCCACCTTTTCCAACAGCCACACCAGATCTTCGGCGCTAAAGCGGTTGTGTTCATAGAAGTGGGTGAACTGATCCACCAAGGTTTCCAGGGGAGTATCCGGCTGAAACAGGTGTGCCTCCGTGGCGGGATCAAAGTAAAGACTCAAGGGGGCACGTACCCAGTCCACCACCAACAGTCGTCCACCGGGCTTAAGCAGGCGAAACACCTCTTGCAGCAGGCGCAGCGGCTGTACCATCTCGTGGAGTACCACCACCGTCTGGGCCACGTCGATGCTGGCGGGTTCCAGCGGCAAATGTGGGTCGTGGAGATCCGCCTGTAGCAGTTGGATGCTGGGGATCCCCTGCAGCTCGGCGGCTGCCCGTTCCAGCATGTAGGGCATCAGATCCACCCCAATAAAGAGTCCCTGGGGGTAGCGCTCCCACCACTGCCGCAAAATGAACCCTGGCCCTGTACCCAGATCTAGCAATTTCGGCGAGCTGGGCAGGTGGGGATCGATATGGGTCTGCCAAAAATGCCAGAATGCTTCATCAAAACGCCCTGGCGCTGTTGCCACCATGCGTTCTGCAAAGCTAGGGCCCCGATGGTGCTGATAGAGCAGTTGAACGGTATCAACACCCGTTTCCGGCATGGCTGTCTCTTACATGATTGGGTACAGAATTGGGATCTAGCGGGCGGAGGGGGCGGGAGAAAAATTGGCGATGCCCGTTTGCAGGTCGCTAAAACAAGTTAACACCTTTTCCATGGAGGTGAGGTTCAGCACCAACGCCACACTTTCGGGCACGCTACAGAGGCTGAGGTTGCCGCCGGCAGCACGACACTTGCGCAAGGCCGAGATCAGGACACCCAGCCCGGAGCTATCCATGAAGGTGACTCCTGACATATCAATCAGCAGGTTCGGGTAGCCAAAATCCAAGACCTGCTGCAGCAACTGCCGAGCGTCCGAAGCAGCTTTGGCATCGAAACGACCCTCCAGTGGCACTACCGCTAGCTTTTGGCCTTGGGGGGTTTCGGTAGTACGAATGCGCGGCTTGAAATCCATCGTTTCCAGACGAAAACTTTATGCCCCACCTTAGCACCGTCTGCTGTTCCTCACCAGCGAGATTTTTCTAGGGATCCGCAGAGGGAAGGGTTGGCTTAGAGCATCGGCTCTAGGGCGAGAACATCTGTGTTAAGAGTGGGGAGAGAAACGTGCAAACGAGGGCGGTGCATATAGAGCAACTGGGCCAACCGTTTGCGCAACTCCGTCCGAGGCACAATCGCGTCAATCAGGCCGTGGGCCAGCAGATACTCAGCGGTCTGAAACCCCTCCGGCAGCTTGCCTTTGCCGATGGTTTGCTCGATAACGTTCGGCCCGGCGAAACCCACCTGCGCCCCTGGCTCCGCCAAAATCAGATCCCCCAACATGGCAAAGCTAGCGGTCACTCCTCCGTAAGTGGGCTGGGTGAGTACGGAGATAAACAACTGTCCAGCATCGCGGTGTCGTTGTAGGGCAGCAGACGTTTTGGCCATTTGCATCAGGCTGAGGATCCCTTCCTGCATACGGGCGCCTCCGGAAGCCGAAAAGATCACCAAAGGCAGATGATCGCGGGTAGCTCGTTCGGTGAGGCGGGCAATTTTTTCCCCAACAACGGAACCCATGCTACCGCCCATAAAGCGGAAATCCATCACCCCAATCGCCAACGGGATCCCGTCCAGATTGCCCAGCCCTGTCAAAACGGCATCCTTGAGTTGGGTGCGCTCTTGGTAGCTGCTGATGCGCTCAGGGTAGGGTTTTTGGTCGAAAAAGTGCAGCGGATCCGCCGGGGCCAAGTGCTCGTCAAGGGGTTGCCAGGAGCCAGCATCGAGCAGTTGCTCCAGTCGTTCGGGAGCGGTGATGCGCTGGTGATGGCCACAGCTGGGGCAAACTTGCAGATTCTGACGCAAGTCTTTGGTGTAGGTAAGAGTGTCGCAGGCAGGACATTTTTGCCAGAGGCCATCGGCAATCTCCCGCACCTGACGCTCTTTGTCGAAGGGACTGCTGCCCGTCAGATTGAGAGAAGTCTCTTTGCGGCGCTCCGCAAACCAATCCAGTAAAGACATAGCTGCTGAAACATCTCCTCCCATGGGTAGGGATGGTGAGAGCCAGTTGAGAGGCCCCGCAGGTGATCTGCGAAACACATCTCAACGTTCTCAAGCTATCAAAGAATCGCCAAACTGAAAATAAGTGCAAACGAGGGGAACAGGTGGTGATCCATGCAGCCAAGTTGCCGTTGTTGACCACGGGGGATGGATCCCTGACTTTTTTCTCGGCGGAGTTTGGGCAGGCGTTTCACAACCTGAGCGGCGCGGCGCAAGAGGCCCGAGAAAAGTTTGTCCGTCCCTGCCGTCTGGATCGGTTGCCGCTGGAACGGGATCCCTCACAACCCATCCACATTCTCGATATTTGTTTTGGCTTGGGATACAACTCCGGCATTGCCTTGGAAACCATTTGGCAGGTTAGACCTGACTTTCCGGTGCAGGTGATGGGCTTGGAGCGTTCCCCGGAAGTGCCGCAGCAGGCGTGGCAAGCCGGTGTGGGATCCGGCTGGAGTTTCCACCGGGAGTGGCAAGAGTTTATCGAACGGGGATCCTGGCAGTCGGAGCGGTGGCAGGGGAGACTGTTCTGGGGGGATGCCCGACAAACCCTGCTGCAGGTGCCGTTGGCTTGGGCGGATGCCGTGTTTTTGGATCCCTTTTCCCCCTCTGCCTGTCCGGAACTGTGGACGGTGGAGTTTTTGCGGGCTGTGGCAGAACGGATGCGCCCGCAAGGGTATTTGGCCACCTATTCCTGTGCAGCGTCGGTACGAGCGGCATTGCAAGAGGCGGGCTTTCGGATTGGCTCCACACCTCCTCTGGGTCGCCCTTGGCCAGGAACGGTGGCCTCACCCCAGGGCCAGGATTTGCCGCCCCTATCAGAGATGGAGTGGGAACATCTGAAAACCCGCGCTGCTGTGCCCTATCGGGATCCAACCTTGCAAGGGGAACGATCCCAAATCCGGTTGCGCCGACAACAGGAACAACAGGGATCCCCCTTGGAACCCACTTCTATTTGGAAGCGCCGTTGGCAGCAGTAGGAGGCCGAAAACCCGAGCCTGGAGGATTCTTCTGGAGTACCGCGGCTACATGCTACACATTCAAGAATTCAAGTTCAAGAATTCAAGGAGGGCAGATGAGAAGTCCTTACATTTCCTAAGTTCAAATCCAGAGCAGGTGAAGGGTATCCAGAGCACCTTTTCCTTTCCCGTACCCTCACGCAGGTCATATTTTCTTCACAAATATAGGATGAAGTGAATGGTTTAAGTGATGTGCGCCATGTCTTCTGCCGCCCCTGACCGCCCTTTGGTTACCCTTTGTGCTGAGCAACATCGCGTCATCTTGCAACTTTTAGCCCAGCTGTCTCGGGCGACAGATTGGGATCTTGGCCAACGGCGAACAGCAGCTCAACGATTGCGGCAACGCCTGTCTCGGCATATTCAGCTGGAACGCCATGCTCTCTACCCTCTGCTTCGTTCGTCCCTGAATGGGGCTCCCAGTCTGCATTCTGATCCCGTCAGCGGGACGGAGTCCTTAGTCAATTCTCTGGAGCATCTGGAGCAACAGTTGCGGGATTTGCTTCCAGAGCTGACCCAGTTTTTGCATCAAGCGGAGCGTTCTCCTCAGCAACTGGATCCCGCTGCGGCGCTCCGGTTTCACCATCAGCTACGTGCCCAATTTGAGCAGGAAGAACAAATTCTGCATCCCCTGCTGACCCGTTGTGTCTCTGCCGAAGCGGAGCAACAACAACTGCGCCTGTTTCACCGGCGTCTGCAGGCCACTCTCTCCTCCCGTGCCTCGACCACCCGCCACCGTCGCCCCAGCCTAGAGGAGTTGGAACGGCAAGCGGTGACCCGACCTGTGTTGCCCAACGAGAAGCTCAGTAAGACGTTGTATCCGCTGCGGGAGAATGCGGTACAGCTTGTTAACCCCTAATCTACAACCTTTACAGCCCTTGCGCGGGTTTGGCTGCAGACTTGTCTTTTGATACCACCTCTGTTAAGTTCATGCTGGCTTTCATGAGCCAGTTTTTTGTCTCTACAGATTTGTGCCGACTCGCCCCTTCTGAGGCTTGGGTAGATGGAAGATTTAGATCCAGAAATCTACGTTGACCAGGTGGCAAAAGCGCTGCAACTCCCTTTGCAGCCTGACCATCGCCCAGGGGTGATTGAAAACTTTGCCCGCATCCTGCCCATTGCCAAGCTGGTGTTGGAGTTCCCTTTGCCCCAAACGGTTGAAGCTGCCCCCACTTTTGACCCCGCTCCCGGCAGCGGGACGGAGTCTTTACCATGACTTTGGATCCCTTTCTCGGCAATGCCAACTGCGTCAGCGGGGCGGAGTCCTCTGCCGTTGCCATTGCCTCTGCCGTTCAACAGCGAGCCATCAGCGCTCAGGAGGTGGTGGCTGCCAGCCTGGATCGGATCCAGCAACGGGATGGGGACTTCAATGCCTTCACGGAAGTGCTCAAGGACTCTGCCCTAGAAGCGGCAGAGCGGCTGGATCAGCAGGTGGCCCAAGGGATCCCGGTGGGGCCACTGGCAGGGGTTCCCTTTGCCGTGAAGAACCTGTTCGATGTAGCCGGTCTAACCACTCTAGCGGGTTCCAAAATTAACCGCGAGCATCCTCCCGCCCAAGCGGATGCAACGGTGGTAGCTCGGCTCAAGCAGGCCGGGGCCATCTTGGTGGGTACTCTGAACATGGACGAGTATGCCTACGGGTTCGTCACCGAAAACAGCCACTATGGCCCCACCCACAACCCCCACGATTTACAGCGGATAGCAGGCGGCTCCTCCGGCGGTTCGGCAGCAGCGGTGGCGGGTGGCTTGGTGCCGCTGTCCTTGGGCAGTGATACCAATGGATCCATTCGCGTGCCGGCTTCGTTGTGTGGCATCTACGGCCTCAAACCTACCTATGGTCGTCTGTCCCGGGCAGGGGTAGCCCTTTTTGCTGGCAGTTTTGACCATGTGGGGCCCTTTGCCCGTTCGGTGGCAGATATTGCCCTCAGCTTTGATGTCATGCAGGGGCCGGATCCCAGCGATCCCGTCTGTAGCCAACGTCCGCCGGATCCCACCTTTGGCCAACTGGGGCAAGGGATCGAGGGCTTACGCATTGCGGTGGCAGAGGACTACTTTGCCCGTGGTGCTGAGCCACAGATTTTGGCCGGGGTGGAAAAGCTCGCCCAAGCCCTGGGGGTCACTCGCACGGTACGCATCCCGGAAGCCCATCGTGCTCGAGCTGCTGCCTATCTGATCACTGCTGCCGAAGGGGCCAACCTCCACTTGCACAATCTGAAGACCCGACCCCAAGATTTTGACCCCGCCACTCGGGATCGCTTTTTGGCCGGGGCTCTGTTACCAGCAGACTGGATCCTGCAGGCGCAGCGGTTCCGCAGCTGGTATCGCCAACAGGTACTGATGGTCTTTCAAGAGATTGACCTGTTTATCACCCCCACAACCCCCTGCCCCGCCCCACTGATTGGCCAGGAGAAAATGGTCATTGATGGGGTGGAAGTGCTAACTCGGCCCAATCTCGGTCTGTATACCCAGCCGCTGTCGTTCATTGGCTTGCCTGTCCTGTCTGTGCCGCTGCGGGAAACGGGATCCCTGCCCTTTGGGGTACAGTTGGTGGCCGCTCCCTATCAAGAAGCCAAACTACTGCGGGTGGCAGCCCATTTAGAATCCCTCGGGATCCCTAATGCTCAACCCGTTTAGCCCAAGGGGTTTTGGGAAAGGAACTCGCGGTCGGTCGGTAGGGGGGCAACCGGCTGGGTAAGGGTAAATTGGCCCGATTGAATCCATGCTTTCAAAATCTCAGCCACTTGCATCGAACGGCGCAAACTCACCAAGGGGGCTGTCCTGACCTTGCGTCCATTTAGGGTGATGTGACCGGATTTGAGTTGGGCGTAGCTAACTAAGCCGAAGGTGGGTCGGACCCGGCGGGGAATGGAAAAGTCGATCACGGGTGCCACCAGCTCTTCGTCCCGAATGGCAATCGGTTCTAAGTCGGCAGGGGAAAGAATCGGGATCGGGATCCCGACACCCAACATCAACCCAGGGCCATAGTTGCGGAAGTAGCAGCCCCTGACCCACTCCGATTGCATGTGTTTGGCATCGCCGATGAGGGCAAGGGTAGCGGCGGGGCCGATGGGGGTTTGATTGGGCAAGCGCTTTTGCAAAGGAAAATGCTGGGTGCCTTCCCAGGCAATGTAGCCAATTCCTCCGCCCAGAAAGATGCGGCTGCCGATCCCGACGCGGCGCAGGAGGGGATCGTTAAATAAAGGGGAAAGCTCCCCTGGATTGGAATAAACAGCATTGCCTAAGTGGGGCTCTAAAAGGCCCAGGTAGGTGTAAAGGGGGCGATCGCCACCATTGACGCCAACGATGAAGTTTTGGTAAGCATTGCGGGGGTTAAACAGGTAAAACTGGTTCAGTTGATCGCGGCTGAGATGGGTTTCATAATCAGAGCGCGGATAGCAATCGGTCACTTGGCCTAGGGCTCGCAGATGCACCCGCTTGCCGGCGATCAGATCTGCGATCACATGGCCCCCCCCGTAAGCTGCATCGGATTGTTCGCTGGGCTGGGCTGCCCCCAAGTAGAGATCCACAGCTCCAAATCCGGCATAGGCCGGCACCCCATTCAACCAAGCTTGGCGAATTTTGATGGGTGGATCGGTGTGGCCTAGATTGAGAATGGCACCGGAAGATTCCATCGACTCGAAGGTGCCGGTGGTAATGACATCCACTTGTTCAAAAGTCGCCAGGATCCCGAGGGTAGCTAATTTCTCCTTCGCTTCCATGACTGTCCAAACCCGCACGTTGCCGGTTGCAATTCGCTGGTTAATCTGGTCAAGGGTTCTTTCCATGGGGCAAGGGGGCGACATGGCTCAAGCAATCCCCGTCGTGGAAGCGAAGTGGAGATCTTGTGGAGATCTGTGGAGATCTTAGATGAATAGCTTACGGGGTGCTCGGCTGTCGTTGCTCAACCGCTATGGCCCCCTTCTGCCTGCGCTTGCTTTGGTGGGACTGCTGTACGGGGGCGGTTTGCTGTTGGCACTGGCCCAAAGTGTCGGGTTGTACGGGTTGGGCGCTTCTGGGTTGACCCTACAGGGGTATGGGGAGCTGCTCCGGGATCCGGAGGTATGGGGATCCCTGGGCCTCAGTCTTGGGATTGCTCTGGTGGCAACGGGGTTAGCCATTCTGTTCGGGTTAGGGCTGGCTTTGGGGTTGCGGGGGATGGGGGGATGGGCCATCTGGCTTGGGCAGTTAACGCTGCCGATTCCCCATTTGGTGGGGGTGGCGGGAATGCTGTTGTTGCTGGCTCCTAGCGGTTGGCTGGCGCGGTTGGCCTTTCAGGTGGGGTGGATTGCCTCCGATCAAGACTTCCCTTTGTGGGTGAACGATCGCGGCTATGTGGGGGTATTGCTCTACTGGCTGTGGAAGGAGATCCCGTTTGCCGCTTTGGTCACGCTGACGTTGCTGCGCAGCATGGGGCGGGATCTGGAACAACAAGCCCGCCTGTTGGGAGCCTCTGGGTGGCAGTGCTTTTGGGCTGTGACCTTGCCCCTGTTGCGACCGGGTTTGCTGGCCACCGGCATTTTGATCTTCGGGTTTGTCTTTAGCTCCTTTGAAATTCCCTTCCTTTTGGGGCCGACTTACCCACGTACTTTACCCGTCTTGATTTACCAGCGCTTTACCCATATCAACCTGGAGCAGCGGCAGCAGGCAATTGCGCTCGGCCTGATTTTGCTGGGGGTGGCGGCGGCAGGGGTGAGTTTGGCAGCCGGGGTGCTGGGGGAAGTCGGATCCCGACTGGGGAGGGGCAAGCAACCATGAGAAAAGAGTCCGTTCCGTTCATGCGAGCCACGTTCTGGAAAGTCCTCCACAGAGTTGGGATCGTTGGACTGGCCTTGATTGGGTTCTTGCCGTTTGGGGTACTGGGGGTGTGGGCTTTTACACGGGCCTGGTATTTCCCTGATGGGCTACCACAGGAGTGGAGTTTTGCCGGTTGGCAGTGGGCCCTCCATCCGGGATCCCAAGTGAGGTCAGCCTTCGGCCAAAGCTTGTCTATCGCTCTGATCACGACCCTATTGGCATTGTTGCTGGGGATCCCGGCGGGGCGGGTTTTGGGGAGACAGGCCGTGCCCGCTTGGATCCGGCTGATTCTACTGCTGCCGATTATCACCTCTCCTCTGGCGGTGTTGATGGGAATGCAGGCGGTGCTGATCCGGCTGCGGCTGGAGGGTACGCTGCTGGGGGTGGTGCTGGTGCATCTGATCCCAGTGATTCCCTACATGGCGCTGGTGATGGGTAGTGTGTTTTCCCGCTTCGACCTAGGCTATGAGACCCAGGCTCGCAGTTTGGGGGCGGATCCCTGGCAAGTGTGGTGGCAGGTAACTTTGCCATTAATCGCGCCTGGGATGGCTATTGGGGCGGTGTTTGCCTTTTTGATCTCCTGGAACGAGTTTTTGCTTACCTTTTTCGTGGGTGGTGGGCGAGTCCTAACCCTGCCGATGCTGCTTTACAGCCTTCTACAAGGGGGGAACAACACGTTGGTAGCAACGGTGGCCCTCCTGTCGGTGCTGCCGGGGTGGCTGGCGCTTGGGGGGGTGAGCGTCTGTCTGGGGCAAACAGTGGGAGTATCCCCAACAGAAATCAGGGATGGAGAGCGTTAGTACCCCGCCAGGGCCAAATTGGGGCGTTGCAGAGCGGATCCCACCCGTTGCACTTGGGTACGGAAGCTACCGTCCTGTTCTAGCCACACTTGCCGCATAGCTGGCGGGATCACTTCCAGCCCAAACTCAGGGCTCTTGGGACGAAATTGGATACAAGTGGAGGGACAGGCGAAATACTCCACCCCTTTCCGTTGGCGGCGCAGATCCTGGTGAATGTGGCCAAACAGCACTAGGCGAATGTGGCTAAACTCGTCCAGCACCTGAAACAGGCGTTCTGGCTGCTGAAGAGTGCTTTGATCCAGCCAGGTGGAATCGACGGAAAAAGGAGGGTGATGCAGGGCGAGAAGGACGTGGTGTTGAGCGGCTTCGCTCCGTTCCAGCTCCTGCCTTAACCACAGCAAGGAGCGATCCGTCAGGTAACCACTGTCTTTACCGGGCACCAGCGAATTCATCAAAATAAAACTCCAGTTCTCTCGGCTGAAGCTTTTCTCCACAAACAAGCGCTTTGCCTGTAGCTCTAGGTTCATGTTGTGCAGACGATCATGGTTACCCGCCAACCAGTAGGTATCGATGGGCAGTGTTTGCAGGTGGGTTTTCAAACGGGCGTAGGAAGCGGCACTGCCATCTTGGGATAGATCTCCCGTCAACAACAGCAGATCCGGCAGGGGATCCAAGGCCAAAATCGCCTTCTGCACTTGCAAAAAAGAAGTTTCCGTGGTCACCCCCAACAGTTGGTGGTGCGGCTTGGCAAACAGATGAAGATCGCTAATCTGAACCAAGTAGACAGTCATAAAGGAGTTTGAAGGAGACTAGCGCACCATGTCTGCAGCTGCAAGGCACCACCGTTCTAGCATCAGGCGTTGCAGTTGGGATCCGCACACCCGTCAGTTCAGTTCTTTTCCAAGTTAGCCTTGAGAACCGGCAACAGCTTTAAGAAACATTCAAGGAGTGGCCGACATTCTTGAAAGTGGCTTCCACTTGTGGCCAACGGGATTCCTGCGTAGAAGCAGTCAGGGTGTAGAGACGATGGTGCCGCACCGTTACAGTCACCAGCTCATGGCGCAGTTGGGATCCCAGCTTGGTCTGATATTCCAGCACATAGTAGGGATGGGATTGCCGCTCAAAGGCTTCCGAGGCCAGTAACGTAGCAGAGCGCCCGGATCCCTCAGGAGCCAAAATTTTCTCCGCCACCAGTGCCCCCACCTCATCGGGACTGCCCAAATCGGCAATCGTCTCACCCTTATCAAAAGGAGCAATCATCAAGCTGATATTCTCGCTGTCGTAAACCAAATCGCGCAGGAGCACCGCCGGCCCTTTCCCGGGCCCCAAGTTCACTGCCACCATGCCGTTGGGGTAAGCAAAGGCAAAGGCCCCACTGGGATCGCTGTAGGCCCGCAGGTTGGATGCACCGGCACAGGCGCTCGTGAGCAGACTCAGACAGAGGCAGAGCAGCAACAGCATTCTTGGGATCCATCGGCTGAACCAGGCCAACTGCCCTTTTGTGACTGTCATCGCTGGGATCCTCCGCTCAGATTGGTTGCATAGCTTCACCATCCTAATATGGGTGCAGAAGCTCAAACCATCGGCAAGCCGTTCTGCCAGCCTTTTCAGGGGTACCCACCATAGCTTATGTGGGCGAATCCCTTGTTTGAGAAGGACTTTAGAGCGTTAGCAATTTGGGGATTTGGGCTGAACCTTCCTTTGACCATCCTGCCAACACCTATCCACCAGCTACCCGAGTGCGAAACTGACCGGCTGCCCTGAGTGCTCCAAAGGGATCCCCTTTGTAAAGGCCGTAATGCATCAGGGACATTCGCTTCAGCCCTAAGTGGGTCACCTCCATCAGCCAGTCGGATTGGCTCATGATCTGAAAATCTCCAGCTACTGTGTCGGCGCGCCCACCATGGGGGTGCATGTCCTTGATAGCCGGTTCGTAGTGGGCCAGCATGAGATTGCGGTGGATGGGTGAAAACAAGTGGCAGCAGAGGCGGATTTGCTCAGGGTTACCTGGATCTGGCCCGTTTAGCTCTGGGTTAAATTCCCCTGGTCGGCGTTCCCGCATAGCCTGAAAGGCAATGCCATCCATCTGGCTCATCATCTCCGCAAAAGGATCCACCATACTGCGCCCTGCCCCCCGCTTTGGATCGTCAAACGTAGCAATCCACCCTCCCCAGCAGAGGGCCACTTCAGCTTCTGGCAGTCGATCCTTAATCACTTGCCGGGCCCGCAGAAGGTTTTGCATCAGAGCTTGATAATAGGAGGCCGTGTCGGCATTGTAGGTATCGGCAGGCAAGCGCCAGTAGGAAAACTCGGTAGCCAAGCTCCAGTCGGTGCGGATCCCATGGGGGTTTGCCTGGGCGATATACCCCGCCAGTTCCCCCACATCCTCCAGGAATTGTTGGGAAAGGTGGTAGTCCCCTGTGGGAAGGATAGTGTCGTCTTCCCAGGTGATGATGTGGAGGCTGTAGCCCTGCTCAAACCACTGCGATAACTGGCCCTCCTGATGCCAATCTCGCCAAAAGGAGAGATCCCCAGTTTTATGATCAAAGCTATTTAACCAGCCACTCAAAAAGTGGGGATCCCATGCCTGAGCCACCGCTGCCACTTGCGGATCCGATTCTATTTCCCAGATAAATCGACCGGGATCCTCACCAATTCCCACTTCCCATTGTGGGGATCCCACCCTCTGCTCAACCCTCTGACAGCCCAATGCCAAAGTTGCACCTACCCAATTCACGCCGGCTTGCAAAAAGCGTCGCCGCCCTACCCTCATAACCCAACCTCCTGGGAACGAGCCAATAACCTCACCTGCGGTGATCCATACACCTCCACAAACCCCGGCAGCAATTCCCCAAAAGCCAGTCCTGACCAAAATTGCACCACAGAATCCGATGCCCTCACAGGATTCTGGGGCCCTGCCAGCAATAGGTAATCCACCCGTTCTTGGGGTTGTTGCAGAGCGATGGAAAAGTCGTACTGATGGGGTGTAACAAATGAGCGCGGATCCCCGGCCCAAAAGATCGCCTCGAAATGCAGGGCATCATCCGCAAGTACCCGCTGCCCAGGCAGCAGATGTTGAAGCAAATACTGCCCCACCTGCCGTTGCTCCTGGCGCTGGGTTTGCCACTGTTGCACCAGCTGGCTAGGTTGACGGGAACTGATTTGTAGCCGTTGCCACAGATCTTGTTCTTCCGCAACCCCAGTTCTTTGGGTAAGAACATAGCCGCTGGTGAGCAAGCTTAGAAGCAAGGCAGCCGTTATGCCCAATCGCCGCCCCAACCCCGCCTGCCCTACCCGCAGATAGGATCCCAAAAGCAGCGGCATCAGCACCCAAAACATCCCGAAGCGGCTTAGCTCCGGCAAAAAGAGCCCCTGCCCCAAAGAGGCCACCAGTAGTACGATTGGGCAAGCCCAGCCCATTGCCCAAACCCAGCGCCCAGAGCCCGAAGAAAAGAGGGTTCCTACCCCTACGATCAGATAGGCAGGCACCACTGCCAACAGCCAGAATCCAGCCTCTGCCAGACCATTCCACCCCTGCACTGCGATCAACTCCGCTTGCAGTTGGGGTAGCCGCAGACCACTGCCAAGTTGATAGGTGAAGGCCCAGGGATCTCCAGTCGCCAGCCAATTCATGTACAACCAGCCCAGGATCAACGTCAGGCTCATGAAGCTGGTCACCAACACCGCCGTACCCCGAAAGCCCCAAGACTCTCGCCAAAAGGCCAGCAGCACCAGCAAGGCTACCCAGAGCAACAGCCACCCACTTTCCCAACGCAACAGCATCAACGGCGCCAGACCCAGGCCCAAGAGCACCAAGCGTAAGGTAACGGGTAACGGTCGCTGACCTTGAACAATCATCTCGGGTGTGGACAAGATGGGGGAACCTGTTCCTGGATCCACTTCCGCTTGCAAGAGTGGAACAGAGTCCTTTGTCGCGTTACCCACTTGGCTCAAAGGCAGCAGCAAGGCCATATTGATCCCCAGCAACCCTGCCGCCGCTATCCAGCTAGGGCTACGCAACAGCATTAAGCCAAAACTGGGCTGCACCACCATCAACATCCCCCACAGCCAGCGCCACCCCACCCCTACCGGCAACTGCGCCAACTGTTGCCACATTCCCAGCAACGCTAGGGATCCCAGCAGACTCTGTAACAGCAACGGGGATCCCAACAGGGCCGTCCCAAAGACCAACACCGGTGGGAAACTGATCCCTACCGCCGATAAACGCGGATCTGGCCCCACCGCCGCCACGGATCCAGTGTAGCCGAGAAATTGTGCCTCCAAGCTCACCCAACCCCAGCCCCATTTTAGGCTCAGCAGAACCAGGGCAAGCGATAAAAAGGGGATCCCAACTGTTCCCAAAAAGGCAAAGAAACCCTTAAGCTTTAGCAACATGGTCTTGTCCAAAACCGGGAACATTCCAGCAGAAAATAAACCTGCTGAGAGCTTTTGCAAGCCAATTGAGTAGCGTAAAACACTTTTGGTGCTTCCCTATCTCCAGGGATTTTACGATTCTACAGAAATCAAGATAGTATCGTCCTTATACAAACTATTCTACGGGTTTTTGCTTAGGTGATTCAGCCGGATCTCCGATTGAAGTTCCTCAACTGCAGTGTGAAGATGACGAAGTGGGCCAAGATTGGGTTCACAAGCAAGTGACAGTAATTGAATTGAAAGGATACGACCCGATGCTGCAGGCCGTGAATGATCCCGAAGTCACCACTCCGATTTTGGAGCTGTTGCCCTCTACTTCTCCCAAGGCGGAAACCCGTCCTTGGGGAGCATTCTTGGTTCTGGAAGAGGGGCCAATGTATAAAATTAAGCGAATTGAAGTTAAGCCGGGCCATCGCCTCAGCTTACAGATGCACTATCACCGCAGTGAGCACTGGATTGTTGTCATGGGCACAGCCCGAGTCACCTGTGGCGATGAAGTGGTGTTGCTCACCTCTAACCAATCCACTTATATTCCCCCCTGCACCCAGCACCGTCTGGAAAACCCCGGCACCATTCCCTTGGTGTTGATCGAGGTACAAAACGGTCAATATCTAGGGGAAGACGACATTGTCCGGTTTCAGGATGACTATGCCCGCTAAGGGATCCCATCTGGGGCGAGATCAGCAGTGGGATTTTGCAAGAAGGATAGGTGCGCTGTGGCACATTGCTGGAAACACTGGGGGGGCCTGTTGGCGGCGGGGTTAACCTGTTGGGGAGCCTTGCCGGCCACAGCCCAGGGGGAAGAGACGATTTCTCTGCAAACGCTGGGGTACAGCCGCTCGGTGGTTTTGCAGGGATCCAACCCGGAACTCAACGTTGGGATCCCTGCGCCCAGTGGTGGGATCGACCCCTCTGCCAGTTTTGTGCAGTTGCGTCTAGAGCCTTCGCCAGTACTGGGGCCGGGATCCACTGTGCGGGTGTTGATCAACCAAGAGCCCATGGAGGTATTCTCGGTTGGGCAGTTGCAAGCTAACCCAGTAGTACAGGTGCCGATCCCAGAGTTACCTCCTGGGGAGCGCTTCATCAACCTGTCGGTGCAGCCCTTCTTGACCATCAGCGGCGATATCTGTCGGGATATTGGCACAGGCAATCTGTTTTTGACGGTAGGGCGGGAGAGCTTCTTTCAGGTAGTGCCCCGCATCCCCGACAGCACGGTGGCCGATTTTTTTCGTCCCCTCTACAGCCAGCTCAGTCTGGTAGTACCCGCCAATCTCAGCCCCGAATCTGCCGAAGCTGCCCTCTGGCTCTACAGCCTGTTGGCCCATCAGTTCCCCCGAACCCCAATCCTCTGGACAAGGGGTTCCGCCAGTGGCCCGCAGGTAGTCCTAGAATCACCGGATTTCTCCCCACAATTGCAGCGTCAGGGATCCACCTTGCGGGTAGCAGCTCGTGCGGAGGCGATTCAAGCCTTAGTTGCCGAGTGGGAGCGTCCTGGTCTCCTGAGTCGGTCTATTCAACTTAGCTCAGTGCCTGCTGTTGAGCCTGAATCTTTGGGTAACCGCCGCAGCCTGCGGCAATTGGGGTTTGGGGATCCCACCCTGCGCGGCATGGGCACCCAGTCCTTGTTTTTGAACTTCGATCTGGCCCAGTTGGGGGGGCGACCGCAGGATCTGGCCTTGCAACTGAACGCTGTCATGACCCCGGTGGATGGCCGCTTGGGGGATCGGCTGAATGGGCAGGTGTTTTTGAACGGGATCCTGTTAAAAACGTATGATTTGACGGGGCGTACCCAACTCAATGACTGGGTGGCGCTACCCTCGCAGCTCCTGCGTCGGGCCAATACCCTGGAGTTGCGCTTTGACCATGCCCCCAGCCAAGGAAGCTGTCAAGGAGCCGTGGCCCCCTTGACCTTACAACTCCAGGGAGATAGTTCTGCTTTCAGTTGGAGCGGGTATGAGGCCCCGGTTGGGGAGCTGCAGGAAATTCCGGCTCTTTTGCAGGGATCCGGCCAACTGGTTGTGGGGGATCCCGATCTGATGGCCAGTGCCGCCTATCTGTTGGGGGCCTTGAGTCGATTATCTCCTCAACCGCTGCTACCCCGGTTGCAACTGCTGTCTGAACCCATCTCCCGCTCGCCACTGGGGGATGCCAGCTGGGGATTGATCGTGGCAGGGCCGGAACAAGTGGAGCTCAACACGCCGATTCGTCTCGGATCTCGGTTTGAGATCCTGAACCCGCTCAACCAACGAGCTGTACTAGCTGTTCAACCGGAAGATGAGCTGGGTTTGTTGCAATACGTTTTGCTGGAGGGCAAACCCACCCTCTGGCTTTCCTGGTGGGGATCCGACCCAGCTATAGCCGAGCGATTAAGCCGATCCCTGGCGGATCCCCGCACCCTTCTGGCCAACCAAATGCAGGGGAATGTGGTGACGGGCTATGCTGCTGCCCCCAATCTAACCCAAGTGCAAAGCTGGGATTTGAGTGGTCAAACCTATCAAGTTCGTTACCCAGATCGGTTGGATTGGCGGCTACTCTTGTGGCGATACCGATTCTGGCTGGTGATTTTGGTGGCCCTCCTGGGAGCAGGGGTTGCTTGGAGCCTCTATCAACGGTTGGCACAAATGCCGCAAGTCCCTTCCCCCCCACCCCAACCCTAAGGCTGTATCGGTTGATGATCCGTTCTGTAACGCCGAGTTTTGCCATGCTGCTCGTAGAATCCTGGTTAATCCGTACTGGGTATCTCACGGCGGAGCAACTGGTGCAGGCCCGCGACTATCAACAACGGGCTTTTTGTTCTTTGCCCCGTGCCCTTTGGAGCTTGGGGTGGATGCACCCCTCAAAATTTGCCCGCTTGTGTGCTCGCATCACGGATCGGCCCACCTTGTGGGATTGGTTAAAACAGCATTCTCTTGATCCGGAGTTGCTCTGGTTGGTGGATTCGCTCGATCTGGTGCCGGTGCGTTTTTTGCTCTGTGGTTGGGCTGATGCCAATACCTTGGTGGTCGCCACCGAAGAACCAGGCCACCCAGCGGTGCGGCAAAGTGTGCGACGCCTCTGGCCCAATGCCCTGATTCTGGAGATCCCTGCCACCGAAAAGCAGATCCTCTCGGTGATTGTGGAGCGAAAACTGGTTGCGGACTTTTTGGGCAGCAAGCTGACTTGGGAGCAGTGGCAAGCGGTGCAAAATACCCGTCGGCGCACGGGATCCAGCCTGGGACAGGTGTTAACCCGCCTCAATTACCTGGATCCCAAAGACTATCTCGGCATGATTACCCAGTTGTTGGGTTACCCGGTACTGTCAGACTTGATCGGTACTGGCCTGCTTTATGTCGATCCAAACCTGAGTCAACGGTTTGATCCCAAGAGCATGATGCGCCATCTCTTCTATCCGCTTGCCTGGGTGGATACCGAGACCTTGATGGTGATGGTGCAGGATCCACTGGATATGGTGGTGGACGAAGCAATTTACGCCCTACGACCTGGGCTGCGCATCGAGAAAGTGTTGGGCACCGAAGCGGATCTCACTCAACTTTTGACCCAAAGCCACGGGGCCAACTTCAGCCAAGAGGCTGTATACCGGTTGCTGGGGCGACTCCCGGAAGAATCTGCCGCGCGGGTGTTTACTCTGCCGCAAATTTTGGTGGGCTATGGGCTGCTGTTGGCGTTGGTGTGGGGTTTAACGATGGCCCCCTGGAGCACCCTCACCCTGGTGATTTTGCTGATCAATTTCTTCTATATCGGCTCGATCCTCTATAAGCTCATTCTCAGCTTGGCTGGATCCGCCGATCAATTCCATCAAATTACCGATGCAGAGGTGGCCGCTATTGATGACCGCAGCCTACCCATCTATACCGTTTTGGTGCCGGTTTACAACGAACCGGAGGTCATGCCGATCTTGATCGGATCCCTGTCCAAACTGGATTACCCGCAGGAAAAATTGGATGTGTTGATCTTGCTGGAGGAAAAGGATCAGGTCACCATTGATGCTGCCCGCGCTGCTAATCCTCCTAACTTCATTCGTCTGATTCGTGTGCCGGAAAGTCACCCAAAAACTAAGCCCAAAGCCTGCAACTATGGCCTTGCTTTTGCGCGGGGGGAATACCTGACCATTTACGATGCCGAAGACATTCCGGATCCAGATCAACTGAAAAAAGCGGTGATTGCCTTTCGCAAAGGGGATCCCAGCTTGGTGTGTGTACAGGCGGCCCTCAACTATTTCAACCGCCAAGAGAACTTCCTCACCCGCATGTTCACCCTGGAATACTCTTATTGGTTTGACTATCTCTTGCCCGGCCTAGAAACCCTGAAAGTGCCCATTCCCTTGGGTGGTACGAGCAACCATTTCCGTACCGATCGCCTGCGGGAGCTGGAGGGTTGGGATCCCTTTAATGTTACGGAAGATGCCGACTTGGGCATTCGAGCCAGCCAGCATGGCTATACCGTGGGCGTGATTAACTCCACCACCTACGAAGAGGCTAACTGTGCTGTTAAAAATTGGATTCGGCAGCGTTCCCGTTGGATCAAAGGCTATATGCAAACGTGGCTGGTTCACAACCGCCACCCACTGCGATCGCTGCGCAAATTGGGCCTGAAAAACTGGCTCTCCTATCAGTTTTTTATCGGCGGGACTTTTCTCACCTTTCTCACCAGCCCGATCATGTGGCTGATGTTTTTGTTTTGGCTGGTCACCCGCGCCAGTTGGCTACAAAATCTTTTTCCCGGTTGGCTCATCTATATTGGCCTGTTTAATTTAATCCTGGGCAATGCCATCGGCATTTATTTAAGCTTGATTGCCGTCTTTCGCCGGGGATATTATGATCTGGCTCTGTACGCCCTCCTCAACCCCATCTATTGGCAACTGCACTCTATGGCCGCCTATATGGCTCTTTGGCAACTGTTCACCAAACCCTTCTATTGGGAAAAAACAGTGCATGGCCTGAGCAAATTCACCCAGGCCAAGGCTCATTCCGCCAGTCAGGCCGCTTAACCTGTTGGAATCAGGGGTTAGAATCCGTAGTCGGAATCCACACTGACAGCACAACCCGCCGGGTGCGTGCAGTTGTACATGATCACCTTGACGGAAAAGTTCCCTTCATAGGGGGCTTGCACGATCGGGTAATCATCCCGCAGCTCATCCGCATCTACCACCCGACCGTTGGCATCGTAGAGCACCAGATCCACGTCGTAGCAATCGACATCACACTTGGCCCAAATGTTCTCACCCCGATAAAAATAGCCTGAGGTTATTGTCGATTGCCCATTCAACAACCACAGGTTACGACTTTGCGCCCAAGCCTCAGCTCCACCCACGATAGAAGCTGCCGCCACTACACCTACCGCTATCCAGCTACCCAGAGAAACCATAAAACCACACTCCTTGAAGAAGACGAAAGAATTGAGTTGGCAACAGGAATCCCATTTTCAAATGGGTACATCACTCTTCAACAAGTCACCTGTTTCGGGAAAGGGTTGAGCTTAAACCCTATTTCAGAACTCTTGAAATTTCAACAGAAGCTGTCTCTCCCCTTTCTATGCCCAAAAAGCCCTTTCCCAGACCGCAGCCATCTAAATCAAGCAATTGGCTCTCTTTCTGATGACTTTTATACTTTAGCACTGAGGCATGGGATCCCTAAATGATCTAAATCACAAAAAACAGGAACCCCAAAGCACAATCGGGATCCCTGGATTTTGATCAGAATAGGCTGGCTAAAACTATAAATTTTCTATAAACTAGTCCAGCTTTTATTGAGGCAAAATCAACTCCCCCCGCCGCCCAAAGGGATCCGTCAATACACTGCCGGTCGGGCCTTTAATTTGAATGGTGCACTGGCTGCCGGAGACCTCAATGGTGTGGTAATTGGGCACCGCCAGTTCCAGAAAGCGCAGGTTGCTGGTGGTTACCCCAGGGATCCCGCTAATTTGCGGATTGCCAGGGTTCACCGGGGCCAAAAAGCCATTGACAATGCCGTAGTAGATGCGGCTGGCGTTGGGGATCCCCAGTTGGTTACCCAACTCATCAATGCTGAGGGCGGTGACACTGCGTCCGGTGGGGCCAGCCCACACTTCCCAAATTGGGTTATTGCTACCGGGGTTAACTTGCCCGATAAAGCCAGCATGGTTATTCCCGGTCAAGAACACCACATTGCGAATGTTGTTCGCTTCGATGAAGTCGATCACCTCCTGCCGTTCCAGCCAATAGCCTTCCCAGACATCGTTGGAGCGGAAATACGTCACCGTAATCGGGAACTGGCTGACGATGAATTTATAGGTGGCGGTAGAGTTGCGTAGACCATTGAGCAGCCATTGCTTCTGCGGGCCTCCCAACAGCGTCCGCGGGGTGCGGCGCAGCAAGTTAAAGAGCGCTTCTTCGGATCCCGGTGGGCCAAAAAACAGAGCCTCTTGCTCAGGGGTGAGACGAATACCAGAGAGAGCCAAAAATTGTTGCCGGGTCAGACCGGGGGGCAAAATGGGCAAAATCGGGGTCGCCACAGCCAGATCCCGGTATTGGCGCAAGTCAGGGATAAACACCTCCGCATTGGCCCCGTAGCGGAAGCTGCGAAACACCCGGTCACGGGCATCCACACCGCCCACATCCGTCAGGTTGGGCGTAATGGGGTTGTACTCAAAAAAAGCTTGGTAGCCTAATACTTTCAAATCTTCTACATCGCGGGTTTGCCCCGTTGTGTCATCCAACTGAACAGCAGGGCCACCCCGATCCTTCTGGCCGCTGTAGTTGTCGATCACCTCGTGATCATCCCAGTTGATCACAAAAGAAGTACGGCCAAACAATTGTGGAAACTCCGGTCCCGCATAGTTGGGATCCCGTTGATCCCGGTAAAGGCTGCGGTAAAAATCCAGATTCCCCGTCGGATCCAGACCCAGCCAGAAACGGTCGGCATAGACGGTATCCCCATTGAAGGAAATAAAGTCAATGTCCCCCCGGCTCACTTCCGCCAACATGGCGGCCCCAATCGGGAAGGGCGGCTCATTGGCACAACTGATGTGCATAAAGCGAATCGCTCGGCCATCCCCAGCATCCGGTAGCGTCCGAAACTGCCCCACCGGGCTAGTAAAGCCATCGGCACTGACAAAGCGGTAGTAAAACGTTTGGGCCGACGGCAACCCCTGCACCACAGCGCGAGCAATGTAATCTCCGGGTTCGTTGCGATAGTTACTCCCGGCGGTGCGGCGGGCACTCAGGGGAATCTGCTGCAAAATCGGGGTGAAGTCAGGGTTGTCGGCAATCTGCAATGTGACGGATACAGTCTCCACCGAACCCGATGGGATCACTCGCGTGGAGAGGACAGCTCCCTGCGCCGTCGGATCCCCGGCGAACACTCCCTGTGGAAACCCTGGCTCTCCCAATGGGGCAATTGAGGAACTAGAGCTACCTCCACAGGCAGCCAGAGCAGCTGCCCCGCCCCCAAACATCATCAGTTGCAAGAAAAAGCGGCGAGAATGCAGCGAACTCATGGAACAGACCTCACAGACCTAGGCGAGTGAACCGGCAGATGTAAAGGGATCCGCAACAAAAACCAATCGCCTTTAGTCAAGCATTTTTAGGTCTGTGCTGAGGTTGTGAGCAGATGAAGGCTTGGTTAGCGTTTGTTTAAGTAGCGTTAGAGAGGGCAGCCTGCTGCTGTGAGTTCAGGTAGAGCACCCGAGTTGGGTAAGCAAATTGAATGCCCCGTTCCTGGAAAGCTTGCTTCAGAGCAAGGTTAATCCGTTCCTGAACATCCATGTAGAGGTTAAAGTCGGGACTAAGGACAAAGTAGACCACCTCGAAGTTAAGGCTGAAATCCCCATAGGCAGCGAAGTGGGCCCGATCAAATTGGGCATTGGAATCCGCTTCGATGATCTGCTTCACCAGTTTCGGGATCTCTTGCAATTTATCAGGAGGGGTTTCGTAGGTCACCCCAAAGCCAAACACCACCCGCCGCCGTTGCATACGTTTGTAGTTGCGAATTCGAGATCCAGTCATGTCAGTATTGGCAATGACAATCTGTTCTCCGCTGAGGCTGCGCAGCCGCGTGGTTTTGATGCCGATGTATTCTACGGATCCCATGAAGTCGCCCAAAATCACAAAATCTCCAATCTCAAAGGGTCGATCCATCAAGATTGAAAAATAGCTAAACAAATCTTGCAAAACCCCTTGGGCAGCTAGCGCGATAGCTATCCCTCCAATGCCCAAGCTAGCTACTAAAGCGGCTATATCAAAGCCCAGATTATCCAGCAAAAACAGCACCCCGATCAGGAGAAATACCACTCGAATTAGAGGTGAGATCAGCAGGAAACTTTGCTCGGTCGTGGTATCTCCTTTTTTGCGAGTTAAATACAGCTGCAGCCCGTATTCCACGCTGGCGCTGAGGAGGTTAATCCCAAAATAGGTGGCAATAATAGTAGCCAAAATATCCAATGTCTGCCGCAGCACCGTAGCCAAATTAAGGCTGCTCAAGCAGACATAAACCAAGCCCAAATAAAGCAGGGGGATCAAGTAACGCTCCACCAAGCGAATCGGCGTATCAAGGGGAATCCCGCTGATTCTAGAAAGCCAACCCCCCAAGGTTTGTAAAATGAATCTCCGCAGCACAGCACGAATGATGAAGACCCCCACAGCAAAGATGAGAAAGACTAAGAGGTAGTCCCACAGGGGGTTGCCCAACAGCTCAATTGCAAGCACATCCTGCACAGTCATAGTTGCTCAAACCTCTTGGACAAATGACTAGAAATGTAAGCCTGAGAAACACTTAGTAATATTTCTTAGATAAGGCATTCCTCACCTAAGTTCCTTCTGTTTCCTAAGATGTGCCAACTCTATCACTATTCATTTCATAAGTGAAGCGTTATTTGTGGTTAATTCATAACCCCGTGAACACGGATGAGTGGACTGACTACAGAAGCGTTGAAAAGAGCCTCAGGGATCCACCAGCTCTTCTACGAATTGGTGCAGGATGCTGTAGTAGCGATCCCCGGCCACCTGCAGTAAATTGTTGTGGTTGGCGCCCTCAATCGGAACAAGGCGTTTTGGATCCCGTGCCGCTTTGTAAAGGGTTTGGGCATGCCAGAAGGGGATTAAACCATCATCAGTGCCATGCAAAATCAACAGGGGGCAATCGATGGTGGGGATCCGACTCAAGTTATCAAAGCGATCGAAGGGCAAAAGGGGGATCCGCGTTAACACCCGAAAGGCCGTCACAAAGGTGGACTCCAGGATTACCCCCCCCACCGGCTTTTGGGCAGCCAAATAAACCGATGGCCCACCTCCCACCGAGCGGCCATAAACCAAGATTTGGGCTGGTGGGATCCCTTGAGCTATCAAGTAGTCATAAGCGGCTTCGATATCTTTGTAGGCTCCGGCCTCTGAGGGCTCCCCTTGGCTGGTGCCGTAGCCGCGATAATCATAGGCCAAAATCGAAAATCCCTGCCGCTGCAGGCTGAACAGGCGGGGCAGGATATCTCCCAAATCTTCGGCATTGCCGTGGCTGTAGAGCAGGGTATAAGAGGCGGCGGGATTGGGCAGATAGATCGCAGAAATCAGCAGCCCATCGGACGTGGTTAACTTGAGAATCTGCTCCCCATCCTGATAGCTGGCGGGGCGGGGCAGAAAGATCATCCGTTCCGATTGGAACCAACCCAACCAAATCAGATACCCGTAAACAATCAACCCAATCAAGATCAGCGAGCGTCCAACCCTAACCCAGGAGAAGGATCCCCACACCAGTTGACGCAGCCAAGGACGGGACACCATGAACTCCATCACTCCTTCAAAGGGGTTGAGCAAAAGCGGTGGAAGGGAGCCTATTGTTCAGAGGTGCATTGACGATATTTCCACCACAGCGCGGCAAACCAGTTGATGAGGACATGGGCAACGATGGTGACCAGCAAGTTTCCTGACAGCCACAACCCTATCCCCAGCAGGATTCCGACCCCACTGGCCCAGAGGGCATAAGGCCACCCCCGCCATTCCAGCCAGTGCAATACCCCGAACAAAAGACTGCTGCAGAGGATCCCGCCCGCCCAACCCAAGGGACCAGCAACCCACACCGAAACCAACACGCCCCGAAACAACCATTCCTCGCTCCAGCCCGGCAACAGCCCCAGCCAAAACACATCCCCCCACTGCAAGGGATCCACAATCAACTGCAAATAGGTGCGGGCAGCACGGCGATAGTCAGGCCAAAGGCGGTAAACCAGTTCGCTCATCAGCACCACCCCAAAGCCCAACCCCACACCCCACAGCAGTGCCAGCGGATCCCAAGAAAACGGGACGGATAGGGATCCCAGCCAACTCCACAGACCGGCCAGGAGTGCCAAGCCGCCGCTGGTGGCGATCATCGCACTCAGAACTTGTTCGCGGGTGAGGGGGTGGGTTTGCAACGTCATGGGAGGGGATCCCTGCGGGTACTGGCTTGGCATAAGCACGGAGCAGGTTTTGGCTCCAGAGTGGCTACCCCCAGCTCAAATGCTGCCGGAGCAGTTCCCCATGGCGAGCCGAACGCTGGATCCAGTCCTGAATCTCCGCCGGGGTAAGGGCCAAACCTTGCTCGTAACAGGCTAACCAACTCCGGTGCAGGGTTTCCACATCGGTGGGAAGGGTCTCCAGATCCCAGCCGGGCATGTTTAGGTCTTGCAGCAGGGTTTTCACCTTGGGATCGTAGCTAAGGCCAAAGCAACGACAGCCCTCTGCCGCCGCCATCACCAGTCCGTGGTAGCGCATCGTGATCACCAGCCGCACCCCTTGAAAACTGCCCTTCAACAAACAGGGATCCCGAATTTCCAGAACCTGAGCGGGGCCGGGCATGCGCCGCTGCAGATTTTGAGCCAAGCGATAATCCGCCCCCAAATCTGGGGATCCCTGCCGAGCCAGTTGAAAAGGAATGAAGAGAAAATAAGCTCCGGTCGAGTCCTGCAGGCGTGCCAACCCTTGACTCAGAGATTCAATGCGAGCCGGGGTTAACTGAGGGTGCTGGCGCAGGACCACAGCAATGCGGGGCTGCGGCCACCCATCCCATTCCGGGAGCCTTTTAGCCACCAAACCCCACACCGGATCCGGAGCCACCTGGTGCGGGATCCCCCACTGTTCCAACCATTCTGAGGCAGCCCTATCCCGCACACTAATGGCCGTACAACCCGCCAAGGATCGCCGTGCCAAATGGCGCACCCACCCTCGCTCCAACGGGCCGATCCCTTGTGCCCAGGCGAAGGTCTTCAACCCCCATTGCTGAGCTAGGCCCATTACCCCCAAGTAATACAGAGGGCTACGCCAACTGGTGCGATCCTGTAACAGGCTACCCCCACCCCAAACAAAAGCCTCGGCCTCCCGCAAACAGCGCTGTAGAGCTAACCCATTAAAACGGGGGCAAGCCAATACCGGGTAGGTGGCTGCCGTTTGAGCCGGCTGATGGGAGAGAACCACCGGCTGCACAGGAACAGGCAACTGTTGGAGCTGCTGCAGGAGAGCCAACAACAACGCTTCATCGCCACCATTGCCGTAGCCATAGTAGCCACAGAGCAACACCCGTGGCAGTTTCATAGAGCCGATTCGGGTAGGTGAAGTCGCACGAGAATTCCGAGATGACAGGAGCTAAGGTTCAATCGAATGCTAACGGGATGAGGGATCCGTGAGCCAACCAGTCAAATCCTCCAGGGTTTGGAAATCCAGCAAAGCCTCTGCCAAAGCCTCCAACTGCTAGGTAGACAGAAGCCGGATGGTCTCAGCTGTCTCTTCCGGCAAAGGCCCTAGCTTGCGCCGCAGTTGATTCAGTTGATTCAGAGGTCCGTCGGCTCGCTTCTTGCTGTAAGCCCTGCTGTAAGCCCTCTTGCAGGCTCTCCTCTCTGGAAGGTGGTCTGGTACACCCATTCCGAATCGTCCTCCGGACGACCCGTAGGGTCATCGTAGGCCACGCTGCTTCCTCATCCTCTCCGGTGAGAAGCCAGCCTCAGTCAATATGTAGCCCCTGGCCCTGGCTCACGGGATCCCCTTACATATCGGCGCCGCGTAAGTAGAGCAAAAAGATCACGGCTGGGCCTGCTAAGACGATCAAGGCCAAGAGGGCCAATTGCACAAACACTTCGTACTGTCCGAACATAACCCCAACTCCCATGGCTTACGTTTTGTATCCTAAGGGCAGCTCCCCACCCAGGATGAGAGAGCTGTTACAATTCTTCAACTCTTGCCGATACTGCCCAGTCAAGGGATCCCTAGCGCTCCTGCTGGGCCTGAAACAGCATCGGATCCAGGTTAAACAGCTCCTGTAACGTGTGCATGGCGGCTCGCCGCGCCTCGATATCCCGCTTGGCCCGGAGTTGTACCATTGGGTCGTGCAGAATCTTGTTGACAATGCCCCGGGTCAGCGCGTCGATCACCTCCAGGTGCTTTTCGGCGAAGTCTTGACCCAGGCGCGAAAGGGCTTTTTCCATCTCCTGCTCACGAATCGATTCCACCTTGTGGCGCAGGCTAGAAATGGTAGGCACGGTCTCTAGGGAACGCCACCACTCCATAAATTGCTCCACCTCTTCTTCGATCAGCGCTTCTGCTGCTAAAGCTAGCTTTTGCCGTTGGGCGCGGTTTTCCTCCACAATGCGGGAGAGGTGATCCACATTGAACACCTGTGCCCCTTTGAGCTTTTCCACATCGGGGTCGATGTTGCGCGGCACCGAAATATCCACCAGCAGAATGGGTTGATCCGGCTGCAGCACCGCTTCCAGTTGCTGATAATTCAGGATTGGTTGGGTAGCGCCAGTGCTGGTGAACACCAGGTTAGATTCCGCCACACTGCTCAATAGGTCATCCCAGGGCAGCACCTGGATCGGTTGCTCAAATTGCTTGACCAGGTCTTGGGCCCGCTCTAAGGAACGGTTGACGACGGTAATATCGACGGCCCCCTTGGCCAACAGGTGCTGCACCAGCAGGCGAGACATTTTCCCCGCTCCGACAACTGTGATCTTGCCTTGAGAGAGGGATCCCTGTTCTTGTAGAGCCAACTCGACAGCGGCGGAGCTGATGGACATGGCCCCCGTGCCGATCTCCGTTTCAGTACGGATGCGCTTACCGGCAGTGATGGCAGCTTTGAAGAGACGATTGAGGATGCGATCCATGCCGTTGCAGGCTTGACCCAGTTGTTGGGCTTTCTTGACCTGGGAGAGGATCTGTCCTTCCCCCAGCACCAAGCTATCCAGACCAGCCGCGACCCGCATCAGATGCATGGCCGCATCTTGGTAGATGAGAGTGAATAGGTGGGGGCGCAGTTGGGCCAACGGGATCCCTTTGGATTCGGCCAAAAACTGCATCGTCTGCCGCACGCCACTCTCCATTTCTGGAGTGACGATATAAACTTCCAGGCGATTACAGGTGCTGAGGATAGCAGCTTCCTCAATGTGAGGATAGGCGCAAAGCTGCTGGATCGTCTCCCCCACCTCCATCTCAGGGATGCTGAGCTGCTCCCGAATTTCTACAGGAGCTGTGCGATGGCTAAGACCGACAACCGCGATAAACATGCCTCTCCGTCGTCTCTACAGCAAAAAGTTACTAAAAACAAAAACCCTGAACAAAAGCAAATCTTGTTTCAGAGGGAACCGAAAGGCTGTAACCGATGCGGAGGAACTCCCTTCGCTCGAGTCCAGCAAGGTTAGGTAACTTTTCTCAGCCTACCTAAACCCTAGAACCAGTATCGAGCGGGTTTTGCAGGATTTTGCTGAAGAGTTATTACGTTTTTGCGGGAGCAAATTTGATAGCTTTCGTAATCTTGCCAATCAGACGCAGAAACACCAGCGACCTTCGCCGTGGGAAAGCCGCCGATGCCGTCTGTCTGGGCAAGGGGATCCCTTAACGCAGTTGCAAGCCGCGTGGCTGGCCATCTTTCATGTGGATGGTATCCACGAAGCGCACGGTGCGGGATTGGCTAGAGATAATCAAAGACTCCGTGCGAGCACCCCCACCGAAGAACCGCACCCCCTTCATCAGATCCCCGTCGGTGATTCCTGTGGCGGCGAAGAGAACTTCTTTGCCGCTAGCTAGCTCTTCACATTCCCAAACCTTGTCCGGATCCTCAATGCCCTTCTCTTTCAGCTCACGCCGCGTTTCCTCAATCGGGGGCAGGTAGGTACCCGCCTGCACCACCTCAGGGTCGTAGATCAGGCGCCCTTGGAAGTGGGCTCCCAAACAACGCAAAGCCGCTGCCGAAATTACCCCCTCCGGAGCGGCCCCGATCCCCATTAGGGCATGGATACCAGAGCCATTAAAGCCTGCTGACAAAGCCGCCGAAATATCCCCATCCGAAATCAGCTTTACCCGCGCGCCGGTACTGCGAATGGCTTGGATGAGATCCGTGTGGCGCTTCCGATCCATGACAATCACCGTCAGGTCAGAAACCTCCCGATCCAGGCATTCGGCGATGATTTGCAAGTTCTTCTCCGGGGGATAGTCGATGTGGACTTTGCCCTTGGCTTGCGGAGGAGCCGCCAACTTTTGCATGTAGATGTCAGGGGCATTGAGGAGGCCGCCTTTTTCGGAAATGGCCAGCACCGCCATGGAGCCGTTCTGCCCCTTAGCCACCAAGTTGGTGCCCTCGCAGGGATCCACCGCAATATCAATCTCCACCAACTCTTCGAGGCGGCAGAACTGGTCAGCATCCGGTCGGGTACAAATACCCACCTCCTCGCCGATGTAGAGCATGGGTGCTTCGTCGCGGGTACCCTCGCCAATCACGATCCGTCCGCGCATCAGGATCTGGTTCATCTTTTCCCGCATCGCTTCCACAGCGACCCGGTCGGCAGTCTTGTTGTCCCCTTTCCCCATCCAGCGGGCGGAGGCAATGGCGGCCTGTTCCACAACTTCGATAATTTCCAGCCCCAACTTATTGTCCACGGCGTGCTCCCTTGGTGATGTCGGAATGATTAAGACTAGCTTAAGGATGTCTTCAGATTGTTCTTCTTAGTTTACCAGGGCAGGCTTCCCCTCGGGATCCGATTTTCTTGGCGGGAATAATCTGAGAGAACAAATCGCCCAAAGTCAAGCAGCAAGAGCGATCCCCGTCTTGGTAGTTTGCTATTGTCGCTCGGGGATCGGGGGTGATACCCTGACTTAAAGGCAATAAGTTTTTCTTAACCCCATTAAAAAAAGCGCAATGAAAAGATACGCCTTCATCAATGGTTCCGGTCAGGTTCAGGTGATCCGAACCATTCCCGGTCATTGGGAGCGCACCCTCTTCCCTGGCCAGCATGCCATTTTTGAGGCGGATCCCGATGACTATCTGGAGATTTACAGCTGCTCATGTTCTACCACCCTTTTGGAGGAACGGCGGCCTTGCCGCTGCTTGTTGGATTCTACAGGGCCTGAGGTTGAACCCAATCGCTACCAATGGTTGCCTCCTGAGCTAGGGGTTCTGGCGGACGCGGTGAATGGGTGAAGGATGGATTTGAGAGCCTGAATTGAACGCCTGAAAACTGGGGATCGCTTGCCCTGAGATTGATCCCCGCCTTTTGGGTGCTGTTCACTGACATCTAGGCCCTCTGCTCACCAGATTCCACTGAAACGGCATCGGGTGGGCGGGTCAGGCAGCTCCCCCGCAGGGCATTGCGAAAGGTGTCAATGCGTTCAATGCGGTTCTGGAGGCCACAGTAGGGGCAATACAGGGGATCCCCTGGCTGTGGATCCACATCCGCCTGGCTCCACCAACGCTGACAGTGATCGCAACAGAAGTGATAAAGGAACTCTAGAGCCACCCTCATGGCGACGGGATCCCCGAGCTACAAACGGGAAAGAATCAACTGGGCGGGTTTTGCTCGAAACCGGATTTGGAGCATCTGCCCGGAAATCGCTTTACAGCCTTTTTGTGGGTTTCCTAAATGCTGGTGTCCCCGACAGCTCTTGGAAGAAGAATAGGGTTACATACCCTGTGCAGGGTGACTAGCATTCGCGCCAGCGCGCCCTTGGCGTAAAGGGCTGTAATCGGGATCCAACTCGGCCCATTCGGGCAGGTTTGAGGCGGGATCCCTAGCGGGCTATGCAATGAATTGGTCTAGGCCAGTTCGCCTGACTCTCATCTTGTCATTGATGCAGGGTCATTGACATCCTCTGAGGTTTCACCCCCTCAGGGATCCCATTGCATCCCCATTAAGACAAACTCGTTATGAGTATGGTATATTAAGTTTGGTTTACATTTCTCTGTCACTCTACTACAAGGAGCCTTGACTTATGTCTCAGGAAGGATGTCTGCGCGTCGGCCAGCCCGCCCCAGATTTCTCTGCCACTGCCGTCTACGACATGGAATTCAAGACGGTCAAGCTCTCGGACTACAAGGGCAAAAAGTATGTGGTGCTGTTCTTCTATCCTTTGGACTTCACCTTCGTCTGCCCCACTGAGATCACGGCCTTCAGCGATCGTTATGCCGACTTCGCCAACCTGAATACCGAAATCCTGGGTGTTTCAGTGGATAGCGAATACTCTCACTTGGCTTGGACTCAAACCGACCGCAAAGCCGGGGGTGTCGGTGAGCTGAAATATCCTTTGGTGTCTGACCTGAAAAAAGAGATCAGCGCTGCCTACAATGTCCTGGATCCGGAGGCTGGTGTAGCCCTGCGTGGCCTGTTCATCATTGATAAAGAAGGGATTATTCAGCACGCCACCATCAATAACCTTGCCTTTGGCCGGAGCGTGGATGAAACCTTGCGCACGTTGCAGGCCATCCAGTACGTGCAAACCCACCCGGATGAAGTGTGCCCCGCCAACTGGCAGCCTGGCCAAAAAACCATGAATCCTGACCCGGTGAAGTCCAAGGAGTTCTTCGCCGCCGTTTAACTCTGATGTGGGGATCCCTGCCACCTCACGCGGATCCCGACTGGCTTTGGGTTCAGCTCCAGCTCTGTTTGGGTTGGAGCTTTTTGTTTGCATCCCCTGTGGCCACGAAAAATCCCCCAGCTTTAGCCAGGGGATCCACAACAGCAGACGTAACCAAAGCCAAATTTAAGGTTGAGGACTAATCCCAAGGCTTCTTGTCGGTGAACTTGTAGCTGATCGGCTCTTTGTTTTTGCCGATGTTGTGATCGACCTTGCCGACAGTGTCCCGACCTTCGTTGGCCTTCTCAGGAAAAACACCATCCTTGGGATGCACCAGCACCGGATCCCCACCCGCCGGAATGCGGAAGATCTGGTAGTCCTTGATCTTGTAGTCGGAGATCAACTGGGCACCCAACGCCAAGCATTGTTCTTTGCGGGCGAAGGTGAGGAAATTTTTGCCCTCCACCATCTCGGCAGCGCCGCCTGTGGGCATTTCAAACACTTGCCCCGGCTTGCCTGTCCAAGTGATCACGTATTTTTCTTCGGTTTCGGCTGCGCTCAACAGCCCTCCGGTGGATCCCCCAAATAGGGGCAATGTCGCCCCCTGACGGGGATCGCCTTCCTTCACAGCCATAGCCTACCTTCTCGTTGTTGTTTGCGTTGTCCAGACCGCATTTGTGGTTGCGGCGCGGAGCACTTTGAATCTACCACCGACCCGATTTTGGACCCCAGACCCACCTGGGAACTGTAATCTTTCGTAGCAGATCCAGCCTGCTTCGAGAGGGATCCCGGCAGACCTAGTAAGTCACTATAGAAACAGGTGATAGAAAACAAGTAACACTCTGGAATAAGGATCAACGCCCATGGCCCGATGGTCGCTCCATCCCAGCTCCCAATCGAATGCCAGAGTTGTTCTGATCCCAACGGCTTTTGGCAATGACACCCAGGCACCAATGGCCATTCTCAATGCCGGTTCGGAGCTGTGTGCCTTTGAGCCCAAGTTGGGGATCGATGTGGACGGCTTGGCGGTGGCACAATTGCCGGGGCTGGTGGATGAACCTCCCTACGGCGTGTGTGAGGCAGCGGTGACTCAAGCTTGGCGACGGCAACAATGGCCAGTGCTTTTGCCTTCGGTACTCTCCGCCAGTTGGGGGGCGATTCGGGCCCTCTGGAAGCATTACCCCAACCTGAGTGTGGTGCACTGCAGTGCCCATGCCAACCTAATGCCCTCTCCAGAAATGACCCAGCCGGATCAAGATATGGGCTATGGCAGTGCGGCCTGGGTGGAGTTGCTTTACCAGCACAAGCTACCGGTGGTGCATGTGGGGCTGCGCAGTGGCAGTGCTCGCGCCTATGAATGGCTGAAGAATCAGCACAGTCCGGTATTCTGGGCGCAAGATGGCTGGGATCCACAACAGGTGGTAGAGGCATTGCCGGATCAGCCGGTTTTTCTGGTGCTGGACTGCAATGTGTTGGATCCCTCCCTGATGGAGGCGGTGCATCACCCGGAACCGGGGGGCTTGACTTGGTTTCAACTGTTGCAAACGTGTGAGGCCATCTTTGCCGCCCGCAATGTAGTGGGTCTTTCACTGGGGGGGGTTGCAGTGGGATCCTCAACACGACAGACTGCACGTGCTGTAGCCCGCCTGCTCAATTGGCTGCTGGCCTGCTACGGCTGCTATTCCCTTAGGGCGACAGCTCAACCTCAATCCGCTTAGCTTACGAAAAGCAGCGTAAAGCCCCCGGTTTCTAACCGGGGGATATAAGCGCACAGGCTGAATTTATTCAGCAACAGAAATAGTACATACAATAGTCCCCATGAAACGGGTCACCACCACACTCAA